>DATBHU010000795.1:0-2435 GCA_036557265.1 Polyangia bacterium | reverse complement strand
TACGGCGGCGTCCCCATCAGCGAGCCGGCCTGCGTCTTCGCGACGCCGCCCGACAAATCATCGCGCAGCTTGGCGATGCCGAAGTCGAGCACCTTGACGCGGATGCCGCCGGGCGCCGCGTCGTCGGGGACCAGGTACAGGTTGTCGGGCTTGAGATCGCGGTGGACGATGCCCTTGGCGTGCGCGGCGGCCAGCGCCGACGTCGTCTGCAGGATGATGTCCATCGCCTCGTGGAGCGGCACATTGCCGCGCTGGATCCGCTGCGACAGGCTCTCGCCTTCCAGGAGTTCCATCATCAGGTAGGGAATGCCCGAGGGCATCCGGCCGACGTCGATGATGTCGATGATGTTCGGGTGGCGGATCGCGTTCGCGGCGCGCGCCTCGTTCATGAAGCGCTCGACCAGGTTGCGATCCTCGGCGAACTCGCGGCGCAGCACCTTGATGGCCGCCTTGCGCCCCATGAACGGGTGCTCCGCCAGGTAGACGGCGCCCATTCCGCCTTCCCCGAGCAGCTCCGACACGCGGTAGTTGTTGATGGTCTCGCCGATCACAGCCGGACAATCATGAGACCTGCGTTCCGGTGCGCGGTCAAGCTCAGAAATGCCTGAGATCTTTCAGAAAACTGACACAAACAAAGTTCCAAAAATCCGTCCGTCATCCGGATAGATTTTTGCCGTCGAGCCAGCGGATCTCGCCGAACCCCGCGATCAGACGAGCCTCCTCGACGTCGAGGCGCCAGAACGAAAAGTCGCCCAGCGCCAGGTAGTCCGCCGCGCGCGGCCAGACCACCAGGTAGCGGGCACGGGCGTCGGTCTCGTCATCCTGGCCGGCGGGCAGCGGCGCCACGCGGCCGAGCAGCGAGATGCGCGCCCCGGCCTGGGGATCCTCGGCGGCCGATCGATCGCCCACGAACAGGCTGGCGCGCGCGTCGGCGAGCAGGTTCTTGGTGTGCGCGGCGAGGCGCGACAGCAGCAGCAGCGGCGCGCCGCGCGCCGACAGCGCGTACGGCGTGACCGAGCCGTAGGGGAAGCCCGCGCGATGGACCGAGATGGTCGACAGCACGCCGGCGGATTCGGCCGCGAGCAAGGCGCGGGCCTTCTGCACCGCAGCCGCGCGGGCATCCGAGGTGGTCATCGGCCTCGAGTGTACGATAACCATGTGGCCGTGAACGTCACCATCCTGCCGACGCCGGAGGCGGCCTGCGCCCGCGTCGCGGACATCATCGAAGCGCTGCTGGCGGCGAGGCCTGACGCCGTGCTGGCGTTGCCTGCAGGCAACACCCCGCGGCCGGTCTACGCCGAGCTGGCGCGTCGCCAGCAGGCGCAGCGGCTGTCGTTCGCGCGCGCGACGGCGTTCACGCTCGACGAATACGCCGGGCTCCCGCCCGATCATCGGGCGTCGTTCCGGCGCGCGCTGCGCGACGAGCTCTATCGTCACGTCGATCTGCCGCCCGCGCGCGCGCACGCGCCCGACGCGACGGCCGCCGATCTGGACGGCGCGTGCGCGCGCTACGAGGAGGCGATCGCGGCGGCCGGCGGCTTCGACGTCTGCCTGCTGGGCATCGGCGCCAACGGGCACGTCGCCTTCAACGAGCCGGGATCGCCGTTCGACTCGCGGACGCGCGTCGTGGGCCTGACCGAAGACACGCGCGCGGCGGCGGCCGTGACGTTCGGGGCGGAGCCGGTCCCGGCGCGCGCGCTGACCATCGGCATCGCGACGATCCTGGCGGCGCGCCGCTGCGTCCTGCTCGCGACCGGCGCCGCGAAGGCGGGCGTCGTGGCGCGCGCGCTCCAGGAGCCGCCGGCGGCCGCGCTGCCCGCGTCGGCGTTGCAGCTTCATGCGGACGCGACCTTCGTCCTCGACGCGGCCGCCGCGTCGAAGCTGGCGTGACGGAGATGCGCTGCCCGGCGTGCGGCGCGGGGTTGCGCGCCGGCGATGCGGCCGGGTGCCTCGGCCTCTTTCACGAGCTTTCGGTGGCGACGCTGTCCGACCGCGATGCGACCTTCCCGCACCAGCTCGCGGTCGACGCCTACGCCGCGCAGCACGCCGGATCCGCACCGAAGCCGCTCACGACGGCGTTCGCGTTGATCGGCCTCTACCTGGTCTGCGAGCGCGGCTTCACCGGCCGCGAGGCGCAGCGCGCGCACATGTTCCTGGGCCGGCGCCGGCAGGAGTGGCCTCGCTTCCGCCCGCCGGCCGACGTCGGCCCGATCACCGTCGCCGACGTGCTCGCCGCGGGGGAAGGTGGCCGACAGGCGGCGCTGCGTCGATGGGCGGCGGCGGCGTGGGCGGCGTGGCGCGATCAGCACCAGACGGTCGTCGAGCTGGTGCGCGAGCGCTTCGACTCGCGCGGCGGCCACCGCGGGGTCTGAATCAGAGCGATAGAAGAACTTCGCAGAGGTAGCCGGATGCTCGCGCTTCGCGGGAGAGCGGCT
>DATBHU010000794.1:0-1801 GCA_036557265.1 Polyangia bacterium | reverse complement strand
ACTACCTGAAGACCAGGAAGCCGAGGTCGAAGCTCGTCGTCCTCGACCCCAAGAGGGAGTTCTCCAAGCAGGCGCTGTTCGAGGAGGCCTTCGCCCGCTACTACAAGGGCATCGTCGAGCTGAACCTGTCCAACGCCATCGACGATTTCGCGGTCGCCAGCCTCAACCCGGCGACGAAGGAGATCGCGACCAGGGCGGGCAAGCGGGTGCGCGCCGACGTGGCCAACGTCATTCCGCCCCAGCGCGCCGGCGAGATCGCGGCGCGCACCGGCTGCACCGAGGGCGACTGGTGCCCGATTCACCCGGACAGCTTCCTGTCGCGCAAGGTGCCCGACGTCTATGTGCTGGGCGACGCGGCGGTGGCCGACGACATGCCGAAATCGGCGTTCGCCGCCAACAGCCAGGCCAAGGCGGTGGCCGCCGACATCATCGCGGCGCTCGGCAAGACGGCGAGGTCCGAGCCGCGCTACCGCAACACCTGCTGGTCGCTGGTGGCACCGGACGACAGCGTCAAGATCGGCGCCGATTATGCGCCCGGCGGCAGCAAGCTGCTGGCCTCCGACGGGTTCGTGTCGCAGCCCGGCGAGCCCGCCGACCTGCGGCGGCAGAACTACCAGGACAGCGTCGCCTGGTACGCCAGCATCACGGCCGACATGTTTGCCAAGAACGTCCTGGTGCCGGCTCCCCCCGATGCCGGCCGGTTGAGCACGCCGGTCGAGCACTGACCGCGGAAGCGGCGCCTCAGGAGCGGCGCCGGCGCCCCCACTGCACGATCTGGATCGCGAACGAGGCGATCCCCACGACGGCCGACACGTTCTGCAGGATCGCCCAGACGGACGGACCGTAGGATGCGGCCCGGCGGCCCCGGAACGAATGCGGCTGCGTCCACAGGTACGGCAAGAGCTCGCCGACGGCGATGCCGGCGACCACGAACAGGGCGAGGCAGCCCAAGGCGATCACAAGGAACGGTCGTTTCATTCCGGTCCTCCCGCGGCAGCCGGCGTGACCGCCCGATCGGATAGAAGACAGGTGCCGCCACAGTAGCCGCGCCCTGCGCCGGTCATCAATACGCGTTGCCGCGGCGAAGCGTATGGTGCACGCCATCGTGGCCGGGGATGGGCCGGCTCCCGCGTGGGACGCGTGGGATCGCGCCCGCGTGCCGCGGCCGGTCTGGCCGCGGTGCAGCGTCGTCGGAGGGCCGTTGCGCCCCGCGGGTCCCCGTGTGTTGTCAGGCGCAGCGCCCGCCGCTAGGGTCGGACGGAACGCACCCAGGAAAAGGCGAGCGCGCATGCCCCAGCAGCACCTGCTGCCGACCACCGTTGTCGGCAGCTATCCCCAGCCCGACTGGCTCGTGAACCGCGCGCTGCTGTCGAAGAGCGTGCCGCGCGTGCGCATGAACATCTGGCGCGTGGCGGACGAGTGGCTGGAGCAGGCGCAGGATGACGCCACCATCCTCGCCATCCGCGACCTGGAGCGGGCCGGCATCGACATCATCACCGACGGCGAAATCAGGCGCGAGAGCTATTCCAACCGCTTCGCCACTGCGCTCGACGGCATCGATCTCGACAATCCCGGCTCGACCATCAGTCGCAGCGGGATGCCGATCCCGGTGCCGCGCGTCGTCGGCCGCATCCGCCGCCGGCACCCGGTGGAAGTGCGCGACGTCAAGTTCCTGCGCGCCAACACCGACCGCATGATCAAGATGACCGTCCCGGGCCCGGTCACCATGACGCAGCAGGCCGAGGATAGTTTCTACGGCGACGAGGAAGCGCTGGCCCTGGATTACGCCGCCGCGGTGAAC
>DATBHU010000793.1:0-5419 GCA_036557265.1 Polyangia bacterium | reverse complement strand
CTCAGATCCGCCGCGGCGACGAAGTCCACTTCCTGTCGGAAGAAGATCATCCGTCCCTGCTCGCGCTCGTCTGGTCGTATGGCGCGCCGGCCGTCGTGCCCGCGCTCGCGCTGCTTGCGTTGGCGCTGTGGCGACATGGCGTGCGACTTGGCCCGCTGGTCGCGCCCCTGCAGACCGCGCGGCGGTCGCTCGCCGAACAGATTCGCGGCACGGGGCAGTTCGCCTGGCGTCATGGCGGCGGCGACTCGTTGCACGCCGCGTCGGTGCGCGCGCTCGACGAGGCCGCCGCGCGCCGGATTTCGGGCTACTCGCGGCTTCCGGCCGCGGAGCGCGCCGCGGCGCTGGCCCGCCTGACGGGCTTCGATCAGCACGCGCTGGCTGCGGCCATTCATCATCTCGGCGCACGCCGTGCGCACGAGATCCGCGACACGATCGCGCTCGTCGAAGCGGCGCGGCGCCAGATCGTCATGACGGCGGGGACCGTCGCGCCCCGATAACGCATCGAGCAGCAAGGTTGTCAAATGGAACAGATTGAAACGGAAACGCTCGCCCGCGCCGCCGCCGATCTCGGGAATCTGCGGACGACGATCGGCGCGGCGATGGTCGGGCAGCCGACGGTCGTCGAGCAGGTGCTGACCGCGCTCGTGGCGTCGGGACATGTGCTCATCGAAGGGGTCCCGGGTCTCGGGAAGACGCTCCTCGTCCGCGCGCTCGCGCAGGCCGTCGCGCTTCCGCACGCGCGCATCCAGTTCACGCCCGACATGATGCCGTCCGACATCACCGGACACGCCGTGCTGGACCCGTCGAGCCGCGAGCTCCGCGTCGTTCGCGGTCCCGTCTTCACCCACGTGCTGCTCGCCGACGAAATCAATCGCGCGCCGGCAAAGACGCAGAGCGCGCTGCTCGAGGTCATGCAGGAATACCAGGTGACGCTGGAAGGCCAGACTCTGTCCCTGCCGAAACCGTTCATGGTGCTGGCGACGCAGAATCCCGTCGAGACGGAAGGCACGTATCCGCTGCCCGAGGCGCAGCTGGATCGGTTCCTCTTCAAGATCGAGATCGGCTACCCGTCGGGCGCCGAGGAGGTCGCCGTGGTCGTGCGTGCCACCGAGGGGCAGGCGGGCGACGAACTCCCGCTCGGCGGCGTGAGGCCATGCCTCGACGGCACCGCTGTAGCCAGCCTCCAGGGGCTGGCCGCACGGCAGCGCGTCGACGATCAGGTGATCGACTATGCCGTTCGCATCGTCCGCGCCACACGCGATCATGCCGGTCTCGCGATCGGGAGCGGGTCGCGCGGCGCCCTGGCCCTCGTGCGCGGTGCGCGCGCGGTGGCGCTGCTCGACGGGCGCGGGTTCGTGACGCCCGATGACATCAAGCGCGTCGCGCTGCCGGCCCTGCGGCATCGCGTGGCGCTCGCCCCCGATGCGCTATTGGAAGGGCGCCGCATCAACGATCTGCTCACCGAAGTCGTCGACGCCGTCGCGGCGCCGCGCCATTGAGCGATGCAGATCCGAGTCATTCCCGGCCGGACGATGATGATGGCGCTCGCGGCGAGCGCAGCCGGAGTGCTGGTCCTGCTGCTGGCGGGAGCGTCCGTCGGAGCCGCCGCGCGTGCTTCGGCGGCTCTGCTCGTCATGCTGTTTGCTGCAGCCGCCTGCGACTATGTCTTGTCGATCCGTGGATGGCGCCGTGCGCAGGCGACGCTGACGCGTCGGCTGCCTGCAGCCTTTGCGATCGGCGTCAAGCGGCCGATCGGTCTCTCCATCGAGACGGAAGGTTCAATCGCCTGGCGTGCGGTGCTCTACGATCACGCCGACTCGAGCCTGTTGACCGAAGGGCTCCCACTCCCGCTGACGTTCGCCGGCGGCACGCGCGTCGAGACCATGTACTACGCGACGCCGACGGAACGAGGCGAGGTGATGTTTGCACCGGCGGACGTCCGCGTGCAGTCGCGATGGCGGTTCTGCGAATTGCTCGAGCGGCTCGGCCCGGCGGACGTGCGCCGCGTTTACCCGGATTTCGCGCAGGTCGCGCGGTACGCCTGGCTGGCCGGCGATCGCCGCCTGCAGGAAATCGGCATCAAGACGTATCAACAGCGCGGCCACGGCACCGACTTCAAGCAGCTCGCCGAGTACCGGCTGGGCGATTCCGTCCGCCACATCGACTGGCGGGCCACACTGCGGCTCAGCAAGCCGATCGTGCGTCACTTCCAGGACGAACGCGACCAGTGCGTCGTGATGCTGGTGGACTGCGGCCGGCGAATGCGCGCCGACGATCGGGTTGGCGGCATCGGCACGACTCACTTCGACCAGGTCCTGAACGCGGTGATGCTGCTCGGTTACGTGGCGCTCAAGGGCGGCGACGCGGTCGGCGCGCTGACGTTCGGCACGCCTTCGGGCGAAGAGCGCTCGTTTGCACCCCGCAAGGGCGCGCACGCACTGAACGCGCTGATGAGTCAGCTGTACGCGGTGCAGCCGACGCCCACGCACTCCGACTACCTCGCGGCCGCGCAGGACCTGCTCCGACGGCAGCCGAAACGCGCGCTGGTCGTCGTGATCACCAACTTCCGGGATGAGGACAGCGCGGAGCTGAAACTGGCGCTCCGGCTGCTCCGATCGCGTCACCTGGTGCTGCTGGCGAGCCTTCGCGAGCGGATCGTCGGCGAGCTGCTGGCGCAGCCGCTGACGGGCACTGACGCCGCGATCGACGTCGCCAGCGCGCATTTGTACGAGCAGTCGCGGCGCGACGCGTTCAACCGTCTCGCGGCGCGGGACGCCATGATGGTGGACGCCGAGCCCCAGCGCCTCGGCATCGAGCTCGTCAACCGGTATCACGCGATCAAGCGCGCCGGATTGATCTGAGGCGTCCGGGCGTCGTCAGGGAAGCTTGAACGCCAGCAGTTCGCCCGCGTAGTTGCCGCCGCTGATGGCGACGACGATGTACTGCTTGCCGTTCAACGAATACGTCATCAGCGAGCCGGTCTGTGGCGCAGGCATATACACCGAGGCGATGTCCGCACCCGTGGCCTTGTCGTAGGCGCGCAACAGCGCGCCCCGTTGCCCGTTGGCCTGCGTCGCGAAGCCGCCTTCGCCGGCGATCACGAGCGTTTTCGTCACGAGCACGCCGATGCGGCCCTGGCGTCCCGTCCGCGGAATGTTCACGCCTTTCAGCGCGGCGTTGTTCTTGATGTTGTCGGGCGTATCGCCGTGCGCGATCTGCCAGGCCATCGTGCCCTTGTTCATGTCGAGCGCTGTAATGCGCCCGTACGGTGGCTTGATGAGGGGCAGGCCCTGCACGTTCAGGCTGGGACCGCCTTCGCCTCCGCCGCCGCGTCCGCCGCCCTGCGCCGGTGCGGCGGGAATCGGCGAACCGGCTTCCGTCAGCGCCGGCGTCGCACCGCGGCCGCCGGCTGTCGTGGATGCAGGCGCCGCTCCACGGCCGGCGCTCGTGCTGGGCGCGGCGTTGGGATCGCGCGCAGTGCCCTGAATCCAGTCGAAGTCCGACCGGGAAGCGTCGGTCTTCACCAGGCCGAGCGGCGTGACTTGCGTGTTGGTAAAGATGTAGAACAACTTCGTTTCAGGATCGAACGCGCCGCCCTGCCAGTTGGCGCCGCCGGTGGCGTTCGGCAGCATCAGCGTCGCGAGCGGGCCTGGCCACTGGCTGACGACTGGCGGCGTGAAGATCGGACCGATCTTGTAGCGGGACGCGACCTTCGCGCCTTCAGCCTTCAGCTCGGGCGTGAAGTCGATGAGGTCATCGAGTGATACGCCCTGGCGATCGAACGGCGGCGGCTTGGTCACGAACGGCTGCGTCGGCGAATACCATTCGCCCGGCACCGCGCCCTTTTCGACGGGCCGTTCTTCGATCGGCCAGACCGGCTTGCCGGTCGTTCGATCGAACGTGTAGATCCAGCCCTGTTTGGTCGGCTGTCCGACCGCCTTGATCGGACGGCCGTCCACGACGAGGTCCATCAGAATCGGCGCGCAGGGAATGTCCATGTCCCAGATGCCGTGGTGGACCAGCTGGTAGTGCCACTTTCGTTTGCCCGTCTTGAGATCGAGCGCCACGAGGCTTTCGCCGAAGAGTCCGGCGCCCGGACGATGACCGCCGTAGTAGTCGCCCGTCGGCAGCTCCACCGGCAGAAACACCGTGTCGGTCTCCTCGTCGATCGTCATCTGCGCCCAGACGCCCGCGTTTCCGGTGTACGACCACGAGTCCTTTTCCCACGAGTCGTTGCCGAACTCGCCCGCGAGCGGGATCGTGTGGAAGATCCAGAGGCGCTTGCCGGTCCGCGCGTCGTAGCCGCGGATGAATCCCTTTTCGTGGATGCGGCTCTTCGGCGCGCCGCCCGGCAGATGCGCGGCGCCGACGACGATGATGTCTTTCGAGATGATCGGCGTGGCGTGCAGCCCGATCTCGCCCGTGATCGGATCCATCGGCTGGTCGTCGTCTGTTTTCAGATCGACGATGCCTTTGACGCCGAAATTCTGCGCGGGAATGCCGGTCTTGGCGTCGAGCGCCACCATCTGATACCCCGGGGTCACGTAGACGATGCGCGATTCGCGGCCGTCGGTCCAGTACGCCAGGCCGCGCCCGGAAAGCTGACGCGGCGCGGCTTCGCCGCGCTTGCCTTCGTTCTCGCTGTGCATCCAGATCATCTCGCCGGTGGCGGCGTCGAGCGCGACGACGGCGCGGCGCGTCCCGGCGGTGGAGTAGACGATGCCGTCGACCATCAGCGGCGTCGATTGAAAGTTGAACTCGGGACGCGGACCGAGCGAGTCGGTCTTGAACCGCCAGGCGACTTCCAGCTTGCCGAAATTGTCCTTGTTGATCTGATCGAGGGGAGAATAGCGGGTGCTGGCCAGGTCGCCGCCATACGTCGTCCACTCGCCCGGCTTGTTGTGAGCCTTGTCCTGACCGAGGAGAGGGGCCTGCCAGCCGGCGAGACACACGACGGCGACGATCGCAAGAATGCGCCTCATCATGCGCGTCATCATATCCCGGTACGCCCCGGCGCCGACCGGCTATCTCCACCTCGGACACGTGCTCAACGCGATCTACGTGTGGGGAATCACGCGCCTCGCCGAAGCTCGCGAAGACTTGCGCGCGAGCGGAGGCGGGGCCGAGCGCAGGATTCTTCTTCGCATCGAAGATCACGACGCGCAGCGCAGTCGAAAGATTTACGAGGCCGCCATCCTGGAGGATCTCGCGTGGCTTGGCTTCATCGCCGATGGCTCGGCCGTTCATCAGAGCGAGAGAGGCGAAATCTACGAGCGCGCGCTCGCGACGTTGCGTTCGCGAGGGCTCGTGTATGCGTGTGGATGTTCCAGGAAAGAGGTTCAAGAGGTTCAAGAGGGGCAAGAGGTACAAAAGGTACAAAAGGTACAAGAGGTACAAGAGGTACAAGAGGTACAAGAGG
>DATBHU010000792.1:0-8790 GCA_036557265.1 Polyangia bacterium | reverse complement strand
GCCGCCGACGTCGCCGCGCTGGGCCCGCGCCTCGCGCAGATGTGCTTCGCCTTCGGCGCCGACGAGCTGCGCGCGCCGATCGTCGCCGAGCGCGCCCTGCGCCTGGGCGCCAACGCCGGCAACCCCGCGCTCACCCGCAAGGAGGCGGTGACGCTGATCCGCGGCGCCGGGCTCGCCGCCGCCGAGCGCCTGGCCGACGGCGTGATCGAGGAGGTGGCCTGATGTCGCTGGCCGCGATCCGGGACAAGGTGCGCGCGGGCGAGCCGCTCTCGCTCGCCGACGGCGTCGCGCTCTACGAGCACCCGAACCCGCTGGAGGTGGGCGCCCTCGCCAACGAGGTGCGCGAGCGCCTGCACGGCGACCGCACGTTCTTCAACCGCAACCTGCACATCAACGCCACCAACGTGTGCGAGGCCAGCTGCATGTTCTGCTCATTCGCGCGCCTCGAGGAGGGGAGCCCCGGCGCGTACACGATGACCCACGAGCAGGCGTTCGGGAAGCTGCGCGCGCGCCTGGAGGCCGGCGATCCCATCACGGAGATCCACATCGTCAACGGGCTGCACCCGGGGCTGACGTTCGACTACTACACCGAGCTCCTGGCCGGGTTGAAGCGCATACAGCCGTCGATCCACCTCAAGGCCTTCACCGCCGTCGAGATCTTCTACTTCCACAAGAAGTACGGCCTGCCGGTGGCCGAGGTGCTGGCCCGCCTGCGCGCCGCCGGGCTGGACTCGCTGCCCGGCGGCGGCGCCGAGATCTTCGCCCCGCGCGTGCGCAAGAAGATCTGCGACGACAAGTGCAACGCCGACGAGTGGCTGGACGTGCACCGCACCGCCCACCGCATGGGCCTGCGCTCGAACTGCACCATGCTCTACGGCCACATCGAGAGCGCGGAGGAGCGCGTGGATCACATGCTGCGCCTGCGCGCGCTGCAGGACGAGACGGGCGGCTTCCAGACGTTCATCCCCCTCGCCTTCCACCCCGACAACAACGCGCTGATGAAGCTGCCGGCGCCGACGGGCACCGAGGACCTGCGCACCTACGCGGTGGCGCGCCTGATGCTGCACAACATCCCGCACATCAAGGCCTACTGGATCATGCTGGGCGTGAAGACGGCGCAGACCGCGCTCTGGTTCGGCGCCGACGACCTCGACGGCACCGTGCAGGAAGAGCGCATCTATCACATGGCCGGCGCGGAGACGCCGCAGGTGATGTCGCCGGCCGAGATCGTGCGCGTCATCCGCAACGCGGGGCGCACGCCGGTCGAGCGCGACACGCTGTACAACGTCGTCGCCGAGGGCGCCGCGCTGGTCTCCGACAAGCCGTTCCGGCGCGACGTGCGCCGCGGTCTGGAGGTGGTGTCGTGACGAAGAAGAAGATCGCCGCCGTCTCGTTCCTGAACGCGCGCCCCATCACCTACGGCCTCGAGCACGGCCTGGGCGACGACCGCTTCGAGCTGTCGTTCGAGCTGCCGTCGCGCTGCGCCGAGCTGCTCGAGCGCGGCGAGGTCGACCTGGGCCTGATCCCGAGCGCCAGCTACGCGGCGGCTTCGGGCGAGCTGCGCATCGTCCCGGGCGTCGCCATCGCCGGCTTCGGCCCGGTGCGCACGGTGCTGCTGGTCGGTGAGGTGCCGTGGCCGGAGATGAAGGCGATCGCCCTCGACGGCGCGTCGCGCAGCTCGGCGATGTTGCTGCGCCTGCTCTGCAAGGAGCGCGGCTACACCCCGCGCTTCCGCGAGGTGCCGCACGACGAGGTGATGGACGCGGCGTCGGGCACCACCGGCGCGCTGGTGATCGGCGACGCGGGCTTCGCGGCCGCCGCCCGCTTCCCGCACGTCGTCGACCTGGGCGGCGCCTGGCGCGACGTCACCGGGCTGCCGTTCGTCTACGCCGTCTGGGCGGGCCGCCCCGGCGCCGTCGGCCCCGAGGACGTCGCGCTCCTGCAGGAGAGCCTGGCGCGCGGGCTGGCGGCGCGCCCGACTATCGCGCGCGCCTGGTCGGAGGCGCACGGCGGCGACCCCGCCAACTTCGAGCGCTACCTCCAGCGCGACATCCGCTACCCGCTCGGCGCCGAGGAGCTGTCGGGCCTGTCGGCGTTCTTCGATCGCGCGCGCGGCGCCGGGCTGCTGCCGCGCCCCGTCCGCCCGCGCCTGTTCGAAGCGCGCGCGCGCATCGCGCCGGCCGCCAGCGGCGCCACGTCGAAGTCGATCGACGCGCTGCTGGCCGACACCGCCGCGGGCGCCCGCCTGTCGCCCGACGACGCCCTGCGCCTGTACGCGGACGCGCCGACGCTGGAGCTGGGCGCTGCCGCCGACGCGCGCCGCCAGGCCCTGCACCCCGACGGCGAGGTCACCTACATCATCGACCGCAACGTCAACTACACGAACGTCTGCGTCACCCGCTGCAAGTTCTGCAACTTCTACCGCCCGCCCACCAACAAGACCGACGGCTACGTGCTGTCGCGCGAGCAGCTGGCGCAGAAGTTCCAGGAGACCGTCGACCTGGGCGGCGTGCAGATCCTGCTGCAGGGCGGCCTGAACCCGAAGCTGCCCATCGGCTGGTACGAGGATCTGTTCCGCTGGATGAAGGCGAACTACCCGCTCGCCATCCACGGGCTGTCGCCGGAGGAGATCCGCTACATCGCCGAGCTGGAGAACCTGTCGCTGCGCCAGGTGATCGAGCGGCTGATCGCGGCCGGCCTGGATTCGATCCCGGGCGGCGGCGCCGAGATCCTCGACGACGAGATCCGCTACCAGATCTCGCCGCTCAAGTGCTCGACCGACACCTGGCTGGACGTGATGCGCGAGGCGCACGGCCTGGGCCTGCGCACCACGGCGACGATGGTGTTCGGGTTCGGCGAGCAGCCGCGCCACATCGTCAGCCACTTCGAGCGCCTGCGCGCGCTGCAGGACGAGACCGCCGGGTTCACGGCCTTCATCTGCTGGCCGTTCCAGGCCGAGGGGACGCGCCTCAAGCTGCGCGACGACACCACGGCGATGCGCTACCTGCGGGTGTTCGCGCTGGCGCGCCTCTACCTCGACAACTTCCCGAGCCTGCAGGTGTCATGGCCGACGATGGGGCCGGAGGTCGGCCAGGTCGCGCTGCGCTTCGGCGGCAACGACTTCGGCTCGGCGATGATCGAGGAGAACGTCGTGTCGCAGGCGGGCGCGATCTTCAAGCTCGGCGCCGACGACATCGAGCGCTACATCCGCGCGGCCGGCTTCACGCCGCGCCGGCGCAACATGCGCTACGAGCGGCTGGCGGTCGCCTAGCGACGCGAGGAGCGCAGGCGATGAAGTTGCTGAGCGCGCGCTGGGTGGTGCCGATCGAGCGGCCCCCGATCGACGAGGGGGCGCTCGCCCTCGCCGACGACGATACGGTGCTGGCCGTCGGCACCCGCGCCGAGCTGCGCGCCGAGTTCCCCGACGCCGCCGAGGAGCGCGCCGCGGGCGTGCTGCTGCCGGGCCTGGTGAACGCGCACACGCACCTCGAGATTTCGCACCACGCCGGCGCCGTGGCGGGCGGCAAGGGTCTCTTCGCCTGGGCGACGGCGCTGATGGGCGCGCGCAAGGCCGATGCGCCCGCGCAGCAGCGTGAAGGGGCGGCCACGGCGGCGGCGGCGGCCGTCGCGCTCGGGACGGCGGCCGTCGGCGACGTCGGCAACTCGCTGGCCGCCGCGCCCGGCATCGGCCGGGCGGGCCTGGCGGGCGTGCTGTTCCACGAGCTGTTCGGCTCGCGCGAGCTCGCCACCGGAGACGCGCTGGCGGACGCCGCGCGCGAGCGCGCCGAAGCAGGCGCCGACTTTGCGTGGCCCGACCGCCTCGCCTACGTCCCCGCGCCGCACGCTCCCTTCTCGGTCGGGCCCGAGCTGCTGGCCCGCATCTTCGCCGCCGCCGCGGCGGCCGGGCGGGCGACGTCGATCCACGTCGCCGAGGACGAGGACGAGGTCGCGCTGCTCCGCGACGGCTCGGGGCGCTGGCCGGCCTTGCTCGCCGGCATGGGCGTCGATCCGGCCACGCGCGTCCCGCGCAAGTCGCCGGTGGCGTACCTGGCGTCGCTGGGCGCCTTCCAGACGGAGACGCCGCCGCTCCTGGTTCACATGGTGCACGCCGGCGCCGACGATCGCCGCCTCGCCCGCGAGGCCGGGGCCACCGTCGTGCTCTGCCCGCGCTCGAACCTGCACATCGGCGGGCGGCTGCCCGACGCCGCCGCGTTCGTCAGCGAGGGCGGCCCGCTCGCGCTCGGGACCGACAGCCTCGCCTCCGTGCCCGACCTGTCGCTGTGGGCCGAGATGGCGACCCTGGCGGCGCATTTCCCGGCCGTCCCGGCGGCGCGCTGGCTCGACGCCGCCACGCGCGGTGGCGCGCGCGCCCTCGGCCTGCGCGGGTTCGGCGTGCTGGCGCCCGCCGCCCGACCGGGCGTCCTCGACGTCCTCGTCGACGACATCGCGGCGCCGATCGAATCGCTGGTGCACGATCCGACCCCGACCTTGCGCTGGGTGACCCGAGGAGCGACGCATGTCGGCTGACCCCGGGGCCTTGCCCAACTCCACGCCCGCCTCCGCGACCGGCGCGGTCGCGAAGTTCCTGCGCATGGTGAAGTTCGAGCACACCATCTTCGCGCTGCCGTTCGCGCTCGCCGCCGCCGCCATCGCCGCGCGCGGCCACGGCCTGTCGGTCGCGCGCGTCGCGGGCATCGTGATCGCGATGGCGGGGGCGCGCACCGCCGCGATGGGGTTCAACCGGATCGTCGATCGCCACATCGACGCGAAGAACCCGCGCACCGCCGGCCGCGAGCTGCCGACCGGCGCGATCTCCCTGGGCGCCGCCTGGGCGATGACCATCGCCGCCTCGCTTGTCTTCCTGGCCGCCGCCGCCGCGCTCGGCTGGCTCTGCCTGGCGCTGGCGCCGATCGCGCTCGCCATCCTCCTCGGCTACTCCCTCACCAAGCGCTTCACCGCGCTCTGCCACCTGTTCCTCGGCCTGGCGATCGCCGGCGGGCCGGCGGGCGCCTGGATCGCCGTGCGCGGCGACTTCGGCTGGACGCCGGGCCTCCTCATGCTCGCCGTCGCCTGCTGGATCGCCGGCTTCGACATCCTCTACGCGCTCGCCGACCGCGACTTCGATCGCGCCGCCGGCCTGCACTCGATCCCGGCCCGCCTCGGCGTGACGGGCTCGCTGGTGGTCTCCGCGCTGCTGCACGCCGTCACGATCGCCGCGCTGCTCGCCATCGCTGCGACCGCCCACATGGGCATCCCCTACCTGGCCGGCGTCGCCGTCGTCACCGCCCTCCTCGTCTACGAGCACGCCATCGTCCGGCCCAGCGACCTCTCGCGCCTCGACATGGCGTTCTTCAACCTGAACGGCTACGTGTCGGTCGCGTTCTTCGTCGCGACCCTGATCGACGTACTATAGGCGCCAGGGCGCGGGCCCGGCATGAGCGACGAAGTTTTCATCACGGGACTGGGTAAGTTCTTTCCGGGTCCGCCGATCCCGAACGACGAGCTGGAGGAGTACCTCGGGCGGATCCACGGCCGGCCCGCCCGCGCCAAGGCGCGCGTCCTCGCCCAGAACGGCATCGCGACCCGCCACTACGCGCTCGACAAGCAGCAGCGCACGCTGTTCCGCAACAGCGAGATGGCCGCCAACGCCGTGCGCGATCTGCTGGGGCGTGCCGCGCTCGACGGCGGCGTCGACTTCATCGGCGCCGCGACGACGCAGGGCGATCTGTGCGTGCCGGGCTTCGCCAGCATGGTGCACGGCGAGCTCGGCTTCCCGGCCTGCGAGATCGCCTCGCTGGGCGGCGTCTGCGCCAGCGGCGCGGCGGCGCTCAAGACCGCGTTCCTGCAGGTGCGCGCCGGCGAGAAGCGCAACGCGATCGCCTGCGCCAGCGAGCTGCCGAGCCGCCTGTTCAAGGCCAGCCGTTACGAGGCCTACGTGCCGCCCGACGCGACGCTGCCGTTCGACGCCGAGTTCCTGCGCTGGATGCTGTCCGACGGCGCCGGCGCGGCGTTGCTGCAGCCCGCCCCCGCCGCGCGCGGCGTCTCGCTGCGCGTCGACTGGATCGACATCCGCTCGTACGCGCACGAGCACGCCACCTGCATGTACGCGGGCGGCGTCAAGCGCGACGACGGCACGATGGGCCCGGGCTGGCTCGACTACCCGTCGTTCGACGCCGCCGGGCACGAGGGCGCGCTCTTCCTGCGCCAGGACGTGCGCCAGCTGGACGCCCTGATCCGCCTCGGCGTCGACGGCTTCTTCCGCCTGGTCGATGAGGGCCGCCTGACGCCGCCCGAGATCGATCACGTGGTCTGCCACTACTCGTCGCAGTTCTTCCGGACGCGCATCTTCGAGCTGCTCGCCAAGGCGGGCGCGCCGCTGCCGCCCGAGAAGTGGTTCTCCAACCTGACCACGCGGGGCAACGTCGGGTCGGCGTCGGTGTTCGTGCTGCTGGAGGAGCTGGTCAACGGCGGGCACGTCCGCCCCGGCCAGCAGGTCTTCGTCATGATCCCGGAGAGCGGCCGCTTCACCGTCAGCTACATGAAGCTGACCGCGGTCGGCGACGGCGCCGCGCCCCGCCCCGTCGCCCCGGCGGCCGCCGCGCCCGCCGGCCCGCCGCCGCTCGCCCTGAAGACGACCACGCCCGCGACCGAGCGCCTGGTCCGGCAGCTCGCCCGCGTCTGGATCGACTTCGAGACGCGCCTGCACAACGTCCCGATCGTCGCCCGGCTGGAGAGCGGGCGCTTCACGCGCGACGACTACAAGCTGCTGTTGCTCAACCTCCGCCAGCAGGTCGTGGAGGGGGCGCGCTGGATCGCGCGCGCGGCGTCGCAGATGGACGCCGACCGCTTCCCGCTGCGCAGCCTGTTCATCACGCACGCGCGCGAGGAGCACCGCGACTTCGAGCTGCTGGAACGCAACTACGAGAGCGTGGGCGGCACGCTGGCCGACATCCGCGGCGCCGCCAAGAACGTCGGCAGCGAGGCGCTGTCGGCCTGGATGTTCCACCGCGCCAGCCAGGAGAACCCGTTCGACCTGCTCGGCGCGATGTTCATCATCGAGGGGCTGGGCGCGCAGCTGGCCGCGCGCTGGGGCGGCCTCATCAAGGATCAGCTCGGCCTCGCCGACGAGCAGGTTTCGTTCCTCCTCTATCATGGCGGCAACGACGACCGTCATCTCGACAAGCTGGAGCAGGCGCTCGCCGCCGGCGACCTCGACGACCGGATGGTCGACCGCATCGTCAAGACCGCCAAGGTGACGGCGCGCCTCTACCTCCTGCAGCTCGAGGAGCTGGGCAATGTCTGATGTCTAAGCTGTCCGCGCTGGCGCTCGCCGCGTCCTGCGCCGCGTATTACCTCGGCGCCGGCCTGGCGATCTGCGTCGGCTACCACCGCGCGCTCTCGCACCGGTCGCTGGTGCTCGCGAAGTGGCTGGAACGACTGCTGGTGACGCTGGGGCTGCCCGCCGGCACGCCGATCCAGTGGGCAGGCAACCACCGCTTCCACCACCCGCACGCCGACCGGCCCGGCGATCCCCACTCGCCGCGCGACGGCTTCTGGCACGCGCACAACGGCTGGTACATCGGCCGCAAGGACGCGCTCACCTGCCTGCTGTACGCCGCCGCCGGCCCGCTCCGGATCCTGTTCGACGGCGTGCACCGCCCCCGCTCCAACCAGCAGCACGTGGCGCGCGCCGCCGACGTCGCCGCCGATCCCTGGTATCGCTTCGTCAGCCGCCCCGGCCCCTACCTGGCCTTCGCCGTCGCGCACGTGGCCGTCTTCGTCGGCGGCGCGTTCTGGCTGTTCGGCTGGACGGGGGTCGCGGCGCTCTGGCTGACGCTGGTCGCGATCTTCAACTTCGGCGACGCCATCGACAGCGTCGCGCACATCGTCGGCACGATGCCGTACGGCGGGCCGGATCGCGCCCGCAACCACTGGGTGCTCGGCCTCCTCTGCCTGGGCGACGGATGGCACGCCCACCACCACCGCTTCCCGTGGAGCGCGCGCCACGGCCTCGGCCCGCGCGAATGGGACTGGAGCTGGACGGTGATCCGGGCGCTGCGCGGGCTGGGCCTGGCGCGCGACGTGCGCGTGCCGACGCCCGCCCAGATCCAGCGGGCGCGCGACGACGCGGCGGAGGCGGTCCATGTCGACGCCGCCTGACGTCGCGTCGGCTCCGCCGGCCGCGCCCCCGCCCGCCGCGGCGCCGCCCGTAGCCGCCCCGCCCCGCCCCGCCGACGACTTCGTCGCCGAGGTCGGCTCCGTCGCCCACGATCGCCGCGACCCCGATCAGTGGTGGGCGCTCTACACCGATCGCAGCCTGCCGCTCGATCCGCAGGTGAAGGCGGCGCTGGTCCTCGACGCCCGTTCGTTCTCGCGGCGCGTGCTGCTGCCGCTGCTGCGCCCGTTCGCCCGGGCGTTCCTGATCCTGGTCGGCCTGTTCCGGACGCTGGTCCCGCGCGGCCTGACGTCGTCCACGCTGCTGCACCGCCTCATCTACATCGGGCTGCGCTACTTCGTGACGCCGCAGGCGAACTTCCTGATCCTCCGCCACTTCCACCTCGGGTCGAACGTGATCTCCTTCCTGGCCGCGAACTCGGGCACGCGCGTCCCCACCCAGCCGCTGCGGCCGCTCGCCCCCGCCGACGTGAAGGATCACCTGTTCCTGCAGCACGATCTGAACCTCTACAACTTCGTCATCAGCCTGAACGCCGAGCTCGCCGCCCAGGGCCGCGGCCTGACGCCGCCTGCGCGCATCGACTTCGACGCCATCGACGAGCGCCCGATCCCGTT
>DATBHU010000791.1:0-5663 GCA_036557265.1 Polyangia bacterium | reverse complement strand
ATCGCCCAGCTTCACCAGGATCGAGGTGGCGCGGCCGTCGATCGGGGACGCGACCCGCTGCGTGTGGTCCTCGTCGAAGCCGACCCGCCCGGGCAGCGACACCGTCGTCGCCCCCGACGCCTCCTGCACGGTCTCGATCTTGATGAAGTCGTGCGGGGCGTGGCTCGGGTCGTAGCGAATGAAGTCGCGCGGCTTCTCGGTCGCCCCGCTCTCGCCGTCGCCGTGGCCCTTGGTGCAGGCGCCGCCGGCGAGCAGGGACAGCGACAGCGCCGCCGCAGCGGCAAAAGCGAACGATCTCGAACTCGAAGTCATGGCTCTCCTACGGCGTGTGAGACGTCGACGGTTGCCTGGCGGAAGTCGTAGAGGGCGCGCAGGTACTGCGCCTCGGTGTCGAGGTAGGTGCGCTGGGCCTCCAGCAGCTCGATCAGCGAGATGGCGCCGGCGCGGTAAGACTTCTCCGCCACCCGCAGCGCGGTCTCGGCGCGCGAGATCATGCCGCCCTTGTCGCCGGTGCCGGTCGGCGTCCCGGGCACGTCGCCGCCCGCCGGCCGCTCGAACACCGCCAGCAGCGTCGTCGCCTTCGTCCCCTTGCGCACCGCCTCGGCGACGTCGCGCGCGACCGCGATGCGCAGCCGCTCGCCGTCGTTGTCGGCGCGGCGCTGATCCAGACGGGCGCGCCCGATGTTGGCCTGGTTGCGGTCGAACAGCGGCAGCGGCAGCGACAAGGTCAGCCCCAGCGTGTTCGGGTTGTCGCCCGAGACGGTGAAGTCGCTGTGCGTGTACCCGGCGCCCAGCGTGATGTCCGGCAGCGCGTCCCGCTCGGCCGACGCCAGCTGCGCGTCCGCCTGGACGCGCGCCGCCCCGGCCGCCCGCAGGTCAGGCCGGCGCTCGAGCGCCCGCTGCGTCAGCCGCCCGAGCTCGAACGCCGGCCGCGACGCCGCGTCCGACGGATCGGGGTGCAGCGTCGGCAGCTGCGCGACGGACGGCAGGCCGAGCAGCGCCGCCAGCTTGCCGCGCGCGACGTCCAGCTCCATGTCGGCCTCGATCACGTCGTTCTGGTAGCGCAGCCCCTCGAGCTCGATCTTGCGCAGCTCCGCCTCGGAGATGTCGCCCGCCTTGAAGCGCGCCTGCGAGATCTTGATCGTCTGCGCGTAACGATCGGCCACATCGTGGGCCAGCTGGCGCTCCTCCTGCTCGCGCACCGTGTCCGCGAAGCCCGACCGGACCGTGTAGACGATCTCGCGCAGCGCGTCCTCGGTCAGCAGCCGCCGGTGCTCCGTCCCTTTCTCGGCGGCCCGGATGCGCGCGCTCCGCTTCATCCAGATATCGACGATCTCCGTCACGCCCACGGTCTGCACCGGCTGCCCGAAGAACCCCGGCGGCGGCGTCTGCTGGCTGTTGGCTGTTCCGAGCACGAGGTTCCCGAGCGAGTACTCGAACACCGGGTTCGGGTAGATGCGCGCCGCGACGACGTCCAGCTCGCTCGCCTCGATCTCCAGCCGCGCCGCGATGGCGTCGCGGTTGCGCTGCAGCGCCACCGCTACCGCCTGATCCGACGTCAGCTCGGCCGCCCGCGCCGATCCGCCGGCGGCCAGGCCACCGGCGGCGACGAAGATCGCGACCGCGAGCGATGCCCGCCTCATGGTTCCTCCAGCTCCTGGGGGTGCTGCGCCCGCCAGCGGCCGAACCAGCGCTCGGCCAGCTGGTAGGTCGTCGGCAGCAGGAACATGGTCAGCAGCGTGGCCGGCAACAAGCCCCCGACGATCACGATCGCGAACGGCCTCTGCGTGTCGGACCCGATGCTGTGCGACAGCGCCGCCGGCAGAAGGCCGATCGACGCCGGCAGCGCGGTCATCAGCACCGGCCGCAGCCGCCCCGCCACCGCGCGCATCACCGTCTCGGGCGTGGCGGCCGGGTTGGCGCGCGCCCGCCGCATGTAGTTGACGATCAGGACGCCGTTCATGACCGACACGCCGAACAGCGTGATGAACCCGACCGCCGACGACACCGACAGCTCGGTCCCCGTCAGGTAGAGCGCGAACACGCCGCCCACGGTCGCGAACGGCACGTCCAGCAGCACGACCAGGGCCGGCAGCGCCGCGCGGAAGGTCATGTAGAGCAGGAAGAAGATCACCAGCACGGAGATCGGCACGATCACGCCGAGGCGCTTCATGGCGCGCCGCTGGTTCTCGAACTCGCCGCCCCAGGTCAGGTGGTAACCCTCGGGCAGCTTCACGGCCGAGGCGACGTGCGCCTGGGCCTCGGCGACGAAGCTGCCCATGTCGCGCCCCTCGATGTTGCACTTGAGCGCCAGGAAGCGCTGCCCCTGCTCGCGGTTGATCTGGGTGCGCCCGCTGTCGAGGTGCAGGTTGGCCAGCGCCGCCAGCTGCAGGCGCGCGTGGTCGGTCGGCACCTCCAGCCGCCCCACCGCCGCCGGATCGCCCTCGGCCGCGGTCGGCGTCTTGATGCGGACGCCCACCCGGCGCTCGCCCTCCCAGATCGCCGTCGCCAGCTTGCCGCCGTAGGCGCTCTCGATGGCGTCCTCGACGTCGCGCACCGACACCCCGTAGCGGGCCGCCGCCTCGCGGTCGACGTCGGCGACGATGTGCTGCGCGCTGCCCGCCCGGTAGATGTCGACGTCGCGCGAGCCGCGCGTGCCGACGATGATCGCCTTCACCTCGTCCAGCTTGCCGTGCATCAGCGTCAGATCGTCGCCGTAGATCTTCACCACCACCTGACCGCGGATGCCGGAGATCGACTCCTCGACGCGATCCTTGATCGGCTGGCTGAAGTTGAAGTCGACGCCCGGGCGTTCGAGCGCGAGCCGCATCTCCTCGACGATCTGATCCTTCGATCGTTTCTTGTTGTCCTTCACCTTCGGCCACTCGGCCTCCGGCTTCATGATCACGAACGTCTCGGATTGGTTAGGCGCCTCGTCGTCGGTCCCGTCCTCCGGGTGGCCCTGCTCGGACAGCACGTCCTTCACCTCGGGGAACTTGAGCAGCGCGAGGCGCATCTGGCGCAGCACCTCGCCGCCGCGCTCCAGCGACACCGCGCTCGGCATCGTCACCGTGATGTGGATGTCACCCTCGTTCATCGGCGGCAGGAACTCGGACCCGAGCCGCGGGATCAGCATCATCGCGCCCGCGATCACCGCCACGGCCGCCACGCCCACCAGCAGCGGCCGCCGCATGGTGACGCGCAGCCCGTCCAGGTAGCGGTCCTGCAGCCAGGTGAGGAACGGCGGGTGCTTCTCCTTGACCGGCCGCCGCTTCAGCAGCGTCGCCGTCAGCGCCGGCACCGTGGTCAGCGTGAACAGCAGCGCGCCCGCCAGCGCGAACGCGTACGTCAGCGCGACGGGCCGGAAGATGCGCCCCTCGACCCGCTCGAGCGTGAAGATCGGCATCATCGCCGCGCCGATGATCGCCATCGAGAACAGCGTCGGCCGCACGACCTCCTTGGCCGATTCGGCGACGACGTGGGGGACGCTCTCCGGCGGCGGCTTCTCCAGCGCCAGGTGCCGGTAGGCGTTCTCGACGAAGATGACGGCGCCCTCCAGCAGGATGCCGAAGTCGATCGCCCCCATCGACAGCAGGTTGGCGGGGACGCCCGCGTAGTGCAGGCCGACGAACGCGGTCAGCAGCGCCAGCGGCATCACGACCGACACCGCCAGCGAGCCAATGATCGCGCGCAGGAACATCCAGACCACGATGCTGACCAGCACGATGCCCTCGACCATGTTGTGCGACACGGTCTCCAGCGTCGTGTCGACCAGGCGGGTGCGGTCGTAGAACGGCACGATCTTCATGCCGGCGGGCAAGATCTCGCGGTTGATGCGCGCCACCGTCTCGTGCACCTCGTGCAGGACGTCCTTAGGGTTCTCCCCGCGGCGTAGCAGCACCGTCCCCTCGACGGAGTCGATGGCGCCGGCGCGCGCCACCGCCCCGCGCCGGGGCGTGTACGCCTCGACCACCTGGGCGACGTTGCGGACCAGCACGGGCGTGCCGTTGGTCGCCTTCACGACCGTGTTGCCGATGTCGGTGGCCGACTTCAGGTAGCCGCGCCCGCGCACCACCAGCTCCGACTCGCCGAGCTGCAGGTAGCCGCCCGAGGTCGCGCCGTTCGACTCCGACACCGCCTTGATGACGTCCTCGAGCGACAGCCCGGCGTTGCGCAGCCGACCGGGGTCGGCCAGCACGTGGTACTCCTTCTGGAAGCCGCCGAAGCTGACGACGTCGGCCACGCCCGGCGCCCGCATCAGGTGCTTCGACACCACCCAGTCCTGCCAGCTGCGCAGCTCGGCGGGCGAGTGGTGGTCGCTCTCCAGCGTGTACTGGTAGACCTGCCCGACCGGCGTGTCGTTGGGGCCGAGGTGCGGCTCGATCCCTTCGGGCACCTCGGCGTCGGGCAGCCGCTCGGCCACCTGCTGGCGGGCCCAGTAGATGTCGACGTCGTCCTCGAAGGTCAGGATCACCTGCGACAGGCCGAACGAGGTGATCGACCGCTGGATCAGCACGCGCGGCGTCCCGGTCAGCGCGCGCTCCACCGGGATGGTCACCTGCTTCTCGATCTCCTCCGCCGCCTGGCCGGGGTAGAGGGTGATCACCATGACCTGGACGTTGGTCACGTCCGGGAACGCCTCGATCTTCAGCTTGCCGAACGTGACGACGCCGAAGATCGCCAGCACGACCGTCGCCACCAGGGTGATGGCGCGGCGGTGAACCGCGAAGTCGATGAGCTTGTCGAGCAAGGGGGCCTGCCGCGCAGATCTGCGCGCTCGGCCCCTGTGCACCGATCGTGCCCGCCGCGAGCGACGATAAGTCACATACTTACGAGCGCTTGCGGGGTGCCACTGAAAGGAACTTGTAGCCCCGACTGAAGAATTCTTTCAGGCGTTCAGGGCGCGGCGTCCGCGATCCCACCCCCATGGCGACGGCGAGCACGGTGTACGGCACCCCCGCCTGACGCCGGCCCCGCGCACCCAGCCCAACCAATCCCACGGCGGGATCCTATTCCCCGCGCAGGCGCGCCGGGCTCGCCGAAGTTCCATGGCCTCCAGGGTCTGTGAGCCGCCCCGACCGGCCGGGGCAACTCCCGTCAGCGGCAACCTTACATGCTCGTTCCGAGCCCGTTCGCCTTGGTCCCCTTCCTTCGACAAAGGAACTTCATGCACATCGCGCGCGCTTCCCTGAAGACTCTTGGGCTTTTCATGCTCGCTGCCTCGCTCGGCAGCGCCTGTTCCTCGTCGGGCTCGTCGGGCGGGCGAGGCGGAGCGGGCGGCAGCACGGCCAGGGGGGGAAGCTCGGGCGGGACGAGCATGGCGGGCGCGGGCGGCAGCGCCGGGGGGACCGGCGGCAGCGCCGGGACCGGCGGGAGCGCGACGGGCGTCGCCGGCAACGGCGGCACCGGAGGCTCGGCGGGCACGATGGGCGGCAGCATGGCGGGCACCGGCGGCATGGCGGGCACAGGGGGCGGCGGGGCCGCGCCCTTCGTCTACTTCGTCAAGCAGACCAACGGCACCACGACGGCCAGCCTGGCGAGCGGCGCGATCTCCGTCTCCAGCGCGTTCAGCGCCTCCGGCAACGCGTTCAAGTACGTCGCGCCCAACTATTACGGCACCGTCAGCAACGGCTTCATCGCGTTCCCCACCCCGATGAGCGGGG
>DATBHU010000790.1:0-11716 GCA_036557265.1 Polyangia bacterium | reverse complement strand
GACGACACGCCCGAGATGTCGCCCTCGAGCGAGGGGAACACCAGCGAGCCCGACCGCCGGTTGCCCACCCGGTCGAGGCGCCACATCTCGACCGAGTGCGGGCGCACCGCCAACACACCGAAATCGCTGCCGAAAGCGGTCAACCCCACCAGGGGTGGCTGCAGGTCCGGCCCGCCGAAGTCGGTCGAGGAAGCGAACGGGTAGCTCTTCACCTGGCCGGTCGACGGGCCTTCATAAACCGACAGCCAGCGTCCTGACGGGTCCTGCCAGGCGATGGCGTATTCGAGCGAGGCCCCCGAGATCGCCGGCTGGTAGACCGTCCCCCGGGCGCAGCTCATCGTCCCGTTCGGCTGAGTCACGTTCAGCCTCAGCGTGCTGACCCCGCCCCCCAGCGGGACATCCGCGATCAGCCATTGCGGGCCGAGCAGCGGATCGACCGGCGCCTTCTGGTAGCTGATCGTCAGCTCCTGCTTGCCGGGGCTGAATCCGAGGCAGCTGTAGCCCGGCGCGGGTTCGTTCTCGATGACGGCCGGCTCGCCGATCACCTGCCCCAGCCCGTCGACGAAGGCGTAGGTCGGAAACCCGGACTGCGGATCGATCCAGGCGGCGCCGGCGTACATCGCGCTGGCGGACGTCCCCATCGCCACCATGGGCGGCGCGTTGAGCGGGTCGGCGCCGCCCGGGAAGATGACGACCGGCGCGCTGGGCGCGCCCGCAGCGGAGCCGTCGAGCGGGGCGGCCAGGAAGCTGAGCTCGGCGTCGGTGCCGTTGGCGGCCGTCCCGAGCACCCCGACGACGACGGTGTCGCCGGGCGCGCCGGCGCCGGCGAGCGCGTAGTAGGCGCGCAGGGCGCCGGGGGGAAGCGCCACCACCTGCTCGGTGGCGACCGTCCCCGCCATGTCGATGGCCGTCCAGCGCACCGCGGTCGTGTCGGAGCCGAGGATCACGAAGCCGCCGTCGAGACGATCGATGCGCACCTCCGGCCAGAGCGGCAACGGCGTCGTCCCGGGCAGCACGATCTGGCGCCCGATCTGGCAACCGGTGTCGGCGGTACCCGCCTGGCAGCCGGCGAGCGCCGCGACGGCAACGAGCGCTGCGGCCGCGCCGACCGCGGTGGTGCCGAAGGTCAGATCGGTCAGACCGTCGCTACGGCGCCGTGGCATTTCTTGTATTTTTTACCACTACCGCAGGGACAGGGATCGTTACGTCCGACCTTGGGCTGATCGCGGCGCATCGGCTTGCCTTCCTCCGGCGCCGGCTGTTGGCCTTCGCCGCCGGCCGCGCGCGGCTCGGCGCCGCCGCCCGATTCGATCACCCGCCGCGGCTTGCGCTGGGGCATGGCCGCGGGCGATCCGCCGCGCTGGCCCCCCGCCGACGACGGAGCCGCCGCCGCGCTCTCGTCGCGCTGAATCTGGATGTGGAACAGCTTCTCGCAGACGTTGCGGCCGATGTTCCCCATCATCTCGCCGAAGATCACGAAGCCTTCCTTCTTGTACTCCTGCTTCGGATCCTTCTGGCCGTAGCCGCGCAGGCCGATCCCCTCGCGCAGCGCCTCCATCCCCTTGAGGTGGTCGATCCAGCGCTCGTCGATCTCCTGCAGGTAGAAGCGCCGCTCGTAGAACAGCAGGCCGGGCAGCGAGAACTCGGCCTCGCGCGCCTCGATTACCTTCTCGACGTCCGCCCACATCGATTCGACGAGCGTCTCGCGCTCCATGATCTTGCTCTCGTCGACGGCCGGCTCGAAGTTGAAGCGCTCCTTGGTGGCCGCGCTCAGGCCGTCGAGATCCCAGTCCTCGGCGTGAGCGTTGGCGGGGCAGTTCTGGTCGACGACCTCCTGCAAGATCTCCTCGCACAGGTCGAGCAGGCGCTCGCGCTGCTGGATCATCGAGGCACCCACCTCGTCGGCCAGCCGGTCCAGCGTCGCGGTCCGATCTTCCAGCACGCCCTTCGGGTCGGGATAGGCGCCGAACTGCCGGTAGATCGCCGAGCGCAGGAACACCGGCTGCAGATCGATCTTCACCTGCGTGAACCCGTCGGGCGCGTTCGGATCGGGCGCGCGCGCGACCGTCAGGTCCTCGCACATGCGCGCCAGCACGGGCCGCACCGTCTTGGCCAGGCTCTCCACCGTGTGCTTGCCCGACTCCTTCGGCACCGGCATGTCCGCCGCGGTCTTGCCCTTCTTCTTCTCCTCTTCCGTCGGCTCGGGCGCGTAGCGCCCCTCCAGCACCTGCCGGCGCAGCGCATAGATCGTCTTGCGCTGCTGGTTCATGACGTCGTCGTACTCGAGCAGGTTCTTGCGGATGTCGAAGTTGTGCCCCTCGACCTTTTTCTGCGCGTTCTCGATGGCGCGGTTGATGAGGCCGTGCTCGATCGGGACGTCCTCCTCCATGCCGAGGAAGTCCATGATCTTCGCCACCCGCTCGGAGGCGAAGATGCGCATCAGGTCGTCCTCGAGCGACATGTAGAAGCGCGACGACCCCGGGTCGCCCTGGCGGCCGGCGCGGCCGCGCAGCTGGTTGTCGATGCGGCGCGATTCGTGGCGCTCGGTGCCGAGGATGTGCAGGCCGCCCGCCGCCAGCACCTCCTGCTTCTCCGGGTCGCACTGGGCCTTGAACCGGGCCAGCGCCGCCTTGTACTCCTCTTCCTTCTCGGGCGGCAGCTCGTGGCCGGGCTTGCCGGCGTTCTCCGGATCGACCTCGGCGCGCGCCATGAACTCGGCGTTGCCGCCCAGGATGATGTCCGTCCCGCGGCCCGCCATGTTCGTCGAGATCGTGACCGCGCCCTTGCGCCCCGCCTGCGCGACGATGAACGCCTCCTTCTCGTGCTGCTTGGCGTTCAGGACGCTGTGCGGGATGTTCTTCTTGCGCAGTAGCGACGCGACCACCTCGGACTTCTCGACGCTGACGGTGCCGACCAGCACCGGCTGGCCGCGCTTGTAGCAGTCTTCGATCTCGTCGACCGAGGCGCGGAACTTGCCCTTCTCGTTCTTGTAGACGACGTCGTCCGCGTCGAGGCGCTGCATATCCCGGTTGGTCGGGACGACCGTGACGTCCAGCTTGTAGATCTGATGGAACTCCGACGCCTCGGTGTCGGCGGTGCCGGTCATGCCCGCCAGCTTCTTGTAGATGCGGAAGTAGTTCTGATAGCTGATGGTCGCAAGCGTCTGGTTCTCTTCCTGGACCTCGACGCCTTCCTTGGCCTCGATCGCCTGGTGCAGGCCGTCGGACCAGCGCCGGCCCGGCATCTTCCGGCCCGTGAACTCGTCGACGATGATGACCTTGTCTTCTTCGATCAGGTAGTTGACGTCGCGCTTGTACAGCGTGTGCGCCTTGAGCGCCGTCGTCACGTGGTGCAGCCACTCGATGTTGGCCGGGTTGTACAGGTTGCCGACGTTGAGGCGTTGCTCGACGCGCTCGATGCCGGCATCGGTCAGGATCGCCGAGTGCGCTTTCTCGTCGACGGTGTAGTCGATGTCCTTGCGCAGCCCCGGGATGATGCCGTCCACCTTCTGATAGAGGTCGGCCGACTGCTCCGCCGAGCCCGAGATGATGAGCGGCGTGCGCGCCTCATCGATCAGGATCGAGTCGACCTCGTCGACGATCGCGTAGTTCAGCTCGCGCTGGACGTAGTTCTCGATCGACAGCTTCATGTTGTCGCGCAGGTAGTCGAACCCGAACTCCGAATTGGTGCCGTACGCGATGTCGGAGTTGTAGCTCTCCTGGCGCTCCTGGTCGGACAGGCCGTGCACGACGATGCCCACCGACATGCCGAGGAACTTGTAGATGCGGCCCATCCACTCGCTGTCGCGGCGGGCCAGGTAGTCGTTGACGGTGATGACGTGGACGCCCTTGCCGGCGAGCGCGTTCAGGTAGACGGGCAGGGTCGCGACCAGCGTCTTGCCTTCGCCGGTCTTCATCTCGGCGATGCCGCCCCGGTGCAGCACCATGCCGCCGATGAGCTGCACGTCGAAGTGGCGCATCGACAGCACGCGCCGGCCCGCCTCGCGGCAGACGGCGAACGCCTCGGGCAGCAGAGAGTCCAGCGTCGCGCCCTGGTCGAGCCGCCGCCGGAACTCGGCCGTCATCGCCCGCAGGTCGGCGTCAGACTTCGCCTGCAGCCCGGCCTCCAACGAATTGATGTGCTCGACGATCGGCCGCATGCCCTTGATGACGCGGGCGTTTTTCGTGCCGAAGACCTTCTTTGCGAAGTAGCTGATCATTTTGACGCCGTCAGTCGACGGCGCGGGTAGACCTTATTGTGGGGCCCCTCGGCACGCAAGGCAAAGGGCGCACCGTCGAGGCGACGTCAATCCACATTCCCACATTGCGACATCGGCGCAATCAAGCGACCGGGGCGGCGGGCGGGCGGACCACCAGCTGCACGACGCTGGCGACGAACCAGGCCAGCGCCACGATCGCGGCCATGATCAGCGCCAGCACGGGCAGGCCGACCAGCGCGAACACGAGCCAGAGCAGCAGGGCCGAATCCCGCCGCCCCATCTGAAACAAGATCGTCCCGATGCCGGGCCGACTGTCAGGCGATGACGCAGGCACCGCGCCCAGCTTCTTGCCGCCCGAGAACCACCAGACCATGTCCATCAGATCGCCGCTGGCCTTCTGCCGGCGCATGTCGCGCATGATGATGAGGTTCGACGCGACCAGCATCGCGCCGCCCGCGATCCCGACCGCGGCTGCCCAGCTGCCCGCGCCGGAGCGCGTGAGGCCGACGCCGATCGCGACGGTGATCAGCACGTTGAGCACGTCGTCGACGAACGTGTCCAGCCAGGCCCCCAGCTTCGACTGTTGCAGACGAACCCGGGCCAGCTCGCCGTCGCAGCCGTCCAGGATCGACTGCAGCTGCTGGCAGGCGAACCCGGCCACCATCGCGGCGTAGCCGCCGGCGACGATCAGCGCGCAGCCGACCAGGCCGAAGGCCGCCGCGACCAGCGTGATCTGGTTGGGGGTGATCGACGTCGCCGTCAGCACGTGGCGCGTGAAGGGCACCGAGATCGGCTTGTTCAGCCGCCGGGCGACGAACCCGAGATCGGAGCGGAACAGCGCCGCGAACACCGCGTCCTCGGCGGCGCGCCGGCCGGCCTCGTCGGTGACGCGGGTGCCGGCGTCGGCGCGGGCGACCCGCACCACGTCGGCGCCGACGACGGGCGCGCCGAGCTCCCGCGCCAGCGACGCGACGCCGGCGGCGTCGGTGACCGCGCGCACCTCGACGTTCGCGGGCAGCGCGGGTGGCAGCGCGATCGCGCCGTCGCTGGCGACGACCACGCGCGCGCCGGCCGGCTGGGCCAGCTGCTTGATGGCGCGCTCGACGACGGTCAGGCCGGCGATGCGCATGGACGCGCCCGCCTGCTCGGCGCGCGTCGCCGCCACCACCACGGCGGAGGTGGAGGGGGAGGTCGATGACGGCTCCGCTGTCTGGCCCGCGCTCATTTCGGTCTCGAGCCGCGTATACCTCGGCGCGCGCGCGTCAGTCCATGCCGCCGTCGGCGGGACACGACGTGCCCAGCACCCAGACGCCGGCGCAGCAACGGACCTGGGTCTGTTGCGTGTCGCAGAGGAAGCAGCCCGCGTCGGAGCCGGCTCCGAACGCGCTCTCGAACACGCACTGCAATCCTTCGCCGGGACAGCTGGCGGCGAGCGGGAGCGCGCAGGCGGGATCCTGATCGGGGAGCGGCTTGGGGCAGGCGTCCAGCGTGCCGCCGGGGACAAAGCCGCTTTGCATGGTCGCGGCCGGGCCGATGGTGACGGTGGGAAAGATGGCCGGACAGCAGACATACGTCTGCAACCCGAGCGCCTGGTCGCAGCCGTTGCTCGTCCCGACGGGGATCTCGCAGGTGAGGCCAGGCGTGCAGTCGCCGCGCAGGGCCGGCACCGCAAAGCCCGCCGACCAGAGCCCGGTGTCCTCGGGGTGGCATTCGGGATCGTTCGTGGCGGGGGCCGTCGGGCACGCGGCGGCGCCGGCCGCGCCGCCCTGCCCCGTGCCGGAGCCGGCCCGACCGCCGGCCGCGCTGTCGCCGCCGGTCCCGAATCCGGCGTCCAGACCGACGCTGCCGCCGCCCTCGCCGCCGCGCCCGCCGCCGCTCAGCGCGCCGCCGCAGCCGGCCAGCCAGACCAGCGCGACCGTCCAGGCCTGCTTGAACGCCATCGGCGTTCATTGTTCTTCATGCGCGCGCGATCTTCACCCGCCAATCGCGGCCAGACCGTCCAGCACCTGTTCGATGGGCGCAGGAAACCGCCCGCGGCTCCGGCGCACGAGCCGCGGCGCGCGCCAGTCCTCGTTGTCGACGACGGCGTCGGCGCGCGCTTCCGGATCGCGCTCGGCGCGGTAGCGCGCCCGCGCCGGGAAATAGCGGCGCGCGATCCGGCGCGTGATCTCCTCGTCGCTGCGCCCCTTGGCGCGATCGCGTTCGAGGATCCGCCGCCGCGCTTCCTCGGGGCTGACGGTCAGCGCGATCACAGCCGCCCCGGCGCCCACCGCCGGCACGCGCAGCGTGAAGATCCCCTCGACGATCGCCAGCCCGCCGCCGTCGCGGAATGCGGCCAGCCTGGCGTCCAGCGCCGCGAGATCGTAATACCGCTCGTAGTAGAGCGCCGCCTCCGCCTCCGCCTCCAGGCCGCTGAAGTCGAGGTCGCGCCGGAAGTCGTCGACGTGCACCAGCGTCGCGGGCACGCCCCCGGCCGCGCAAGCGGCGGCCAGCGCGGCGGCGAACCGCGACTTGCCGCTGCCGTCCAGACCGTCGACGGCGACGATCACGGCGCGACCTTCGACATCAAGCCGGCTCAGAATGCCATCCGACCCGGGCGTGCACAAGGCGAGCGCGAGGAACGCCGGCCCGCCGAGATCGTCAGCGTCTCGACGATCGCCGCGCCGGGCGCGCGGGCTCGCCCGGCGCGCGGATCGGCTGCGTCCAGGCGCGCCGGCCCTTGCCGTCCTCCACGACCGCGCGGACGTAGCCGCCCCGTGCGTCCGCCAGCGGGAACGCGGCGCTGCGCCCCTGGGCGCGCGCCAGCACGCGTCCGCCCGCGCCGATGAACGTGAAGCGGTGCGCGCCGGGCGAACGCGCGTCGACCTCTATCTCCAGCCGGCCGCCCCCGCCGTCGAGGCGCCCGAGCAGCACGCCCGTCGACGCGTAGAAGTCGCCGCGGGCGAGCGCGTCGCGGATCGCCGCCGGCTGCTTCTCCGCGCGCACCATCACGAACCCGAGGTCGCCCGGGAACACGCCCGCGCCGCCCGCGCCCGCCGAACGCGCGTCGTAGTAGTGATGGGCGTCGTCGGTGGCGGTGCCGAACACCTGGCCGCCCGCCGTCAGCACCGCGTCCCAGATCGCCTCGCTGGACGGTCGCGACCTGTCGTCGGGAACGTCGTTCGAGTCCCACGACTGGTTGGCGATCTCCAGCAACGTCAGGCCGTCGCGCGCCAGCAGCGTGATCAGCGGGGCGTCGGCGGCGTAATGGAAGTTGGGGTGATTGAGCTGCGCGAGGCCGTGGAGCCGGCGGGTCGTGTCGAGAGCGCGGTGATAGATCTCGAAGCGGCTCGGCCCCGTGGCAGGCGGCCCCGGGATCTGGCCGTCGGGCGGCGGCTCCACGAACAGCGCGTTGACGTGGAGCAGGCAGCGCAGGCCGAGCGGCGGCGGCGGCACGCAGTGCGCGACGTTCTGGGTCAGCTCGACGCCCGGGATCACCAGCATCGACGGCGGCGACGGCGCGACCGTCACATGGTTGTGGTCGGTGATGACGATGAAGTCGTAGCCGTGCGCCGCGTACCAGCGGACCGCGTCGGCCGGCGGCGTCGCGCTGTCGCCCGAGTTGCTGGTGTGCAGGTGAAGCTGGCCCTTCAGGAAACCCGGCCCGCCGAACACGACCGCCGCCACCAGCCACCAGGCGATCATGCCAATCCAGAGTAGCACCCGCGGTCGGTCCGACACAGAATCGCCGCGTGCCAGCCGGCTGGAACGCCCTCGCGTATGCGCGATCGCAGATGGGCATCTCGCTCGCGTTCCACATCGTGTTTGCGGCGGCGGGCGTGGCGCTGCCGGCGCTGATGGTGCTCGCGGACGTCGCGCACCGCCGCACGCGCGATCCGCAATACCTCCTCCTGTCGAAGCAGCTCGCCAAGGGGACCAGCATCCTGTTCGCGGTCGGCGCCGTGTCGGGGACCGTGCTGTCGTTCGAGCTCGGCCTGCTGTGGCCCAGCTTCATGGCGCGCTTCGGCGAGTCGATCGGCCTGCCCTTCGCGCTCGAGGGCTTCGCGTTCTTCACGGAGGCGATCTTCCTCGGCATCTACCTGTACGGGCGCGACCGCGTGTCGCCGCGCCTGCACCTCGCGTCGGGCGTCGTCGTGGCTGTCAGCGGCGCCGCGTCGGCGTTCTTCGTGACGCTGGTGAACGCGTTCATGAACGGGCCGGGCGGCAGCGATCCCGCGGCGGCGATGTGGAGCCCGTCGTGGCCCTACCAGGTCGTGCACGTGCTGCTCTCGTGCTACCAGGCGACCGCGTGGGCGATGGTCGGCATCCACGGCTTCGTCCTGCTGCGCGACCCGACGCGGACGCTGCACCGCAAGGCGCTGACGCTGGCGCTGCCGATCGCGTGCGCCACCGCGCTGGTGCAGCCACTGTCGGGCGATCGCTCCGCCAAGCACCTGGCCGTGGCGCAGCCGCTCAAGCTCGCCGCCGCCGAGGCGCACCTGCACACGAGCGCCCGCGCGGCGCTGCACGTGGGCGGCGTGCCGGACCTGGAGACGGGCGGGTTCCACGGCGCGATCGCGATCCCGGGCGCGCTGTCGTTCCTGGCCCACGGCGACTTCGGCGCGATCGTCACCGGGCTGGACGCGTTCCCGCGCGACGAATGGCCGCCCGTCCTCTCGGTGCGGACGGCCTTCCAGGTGATGGTCGGCGCCGGCAGCGCGATGGCGCTCGCCGCGCTGGCGATCATCGCCGCGACCCTGCGCCGCCGGCGGCTGCCCGACGGGCGGCGCTGGCTGCTGGCGTTCGTGCTGCTCGGCCCGCTCGGCTTCGTCAGCCTCGAGGCCGGCTGGCTGGTGACCGAGTGGGGGCGCCAGCCGTGGACCGTGCGCGGCCTGCTGCGCACCGCCGACGCGGTCACCACCTTCCCGTACAAGGCGGCGCCGTTCTGGCTGTTCACGGTCGTCTACCTGTTCCTGGGCGCGGCGGTCGTCTACCTGCTGGCGAAGCAGATCGCCCACGCCGACCGGGCGCACCCGACGATCGACGACACCGGCACCGGCGCCAGCGCGCACAGCCATGGCGCCTGAGCTCTTGCTCGCGGGCGCCATCGGGGTCGCGCTCTGCCTCTACTTTCTGTTCGGCGGCGCCGACTTCGGCGGCGGCGTCTGGGATCTGCTGGCGAGCGGCCCGCGCGCGGCGGCGCAGCGGCGGGCGATCGTCGCCGCCATCGGCCCGGTCTGGGAGGCGAACCACGTCTGGCTGATCCTGGTGATCGTCGTCCTGTTCACCGGCTTCCCGCCCGCGTTCGCGGCGATCTCGGTGGCGCTGCACGTGCCGCTGACGCTGTTCATCGTCGGGGTCGTGCTGCGCGGCTCGGCGTTCGCGTTCCGCGCCCTCGACCTGTCGGGCGACAGGGGCCAGCGCCGCCTCGGCCTCGTCTTCTCGATGGCGAGCACGATCGCGCCGGTGCTGCTCGGGGTGATCGTCGGCGCGCTGGCGTCCGGAAACATCCGGGTGCAGGGCGGCCTCGTCACCACCGGTTTCTTCGCGCCCTGGCTGGCGCCGTTCCCGCTGGCGGTCGGCCTGTTCTCGCTGGCGCTGTGCGCGCTGCTGGCGGCGACCTACCTCACCGTCGAGATCACCGACCCGGCCCTGCGCGAGGACTTTCGCCGGCGGGCGCTGGCGGCGGCGCTGGCGGTCGGCGCCACCGCCCTGCTGGCGTTCGTCCTCGCCGGCCGCGGCGCGCCCTGGGTGCGCGAGGCGCTGGCGGCGCGCCGCTGGAGCTGGCCGTTCCACGCCCTGACCGGGACCGCCGCCGTCACGGCGATCGCCGCGCTCGCCGCCCGCCGCTTCCGCCTGGCGCGCGCCGCGGTGGCCGCGCAGACGACGTTGATCCTCCTCGGCTGGGCGCTGGCCCAGTATCCCTATCTGCTGGTCCCCGACGTCACCGTGCACGCCGCCGCGGCGAGCGCGCGCACGCAGCGCCTGCTGCTGATCGCGCTCGGCGCCGGCCTGCCCGTCCTGCTCCCCGCGCTCTGGCTGCTGTTCCGGGTGTTCAAGGCGCCGGTTCGGGCAGACAGGGCGCCATGACCCGCAACATCAGCGAGTGGCACTTGCCGTTGCTCGCGACGCTGCCGCGCCGCCGGTAGAGATCGCGCTGGTTGTAGCGGAACGGATTGCCGTCGCCGTCGGAGACGGTGCAGCCCGCCTCGGTCAGGATCACCTCGGGCGCGCAGGTGTCCCACTCGGCCTCGGCGGAGGACAGGTTCAGCACGGCGTCGATCTCGCCGCGCGCCAGCGCCATGTGCTTGGCCGACGCGCCCATCTGGACGGCGCGCGCCGCCAGGCCCGCGGCGGCGAGGCATTTGCCCAGCCCCTCGTCCGGGTTGAGCCGCGAGATCCCGACCCGCACCTCGCTGGGAAGCTGCGCGCGCGAAGCGCCGAGCGGGCGGGTCGCTCCGTCCACCTCGACGAACGCCCCCTTGCCCCGGCGGGCGAAGTAGAGCGCGTCCTTCACCGGCTGATAGGCCACGCCCAGGGCCGCCGCGCCGTCGATCGCCAGGCCGACCAGCACGCAGAAGTCACCGGTCTGCGCCAGGAAGTCGCGCGTGCCGTCCAGCGGATCGATGATCCAGACCCGCCGCTGGGCGAGGCGCGCCGGGTCGTCGGGCGACTCCTCGCTCAGGAACGCATCCTCGGGAAACGCGCCGCGGATCGTGTTGGCCAGGCAGACGTTCGCGGCCTCGTCGGCGGCGGTGACCGGCGACAGGTCGGGCTTGCTCTGCACCGTGACGTCGGGATTGCCGTAGAAGCGCATGATGGCCGCCCCCGCTTCGCGCGCGGCCGCACGGGCAACTTCCAGCTCGTGTTCCAGGCTTTCCACGGCGTGAGGTTATCACCAGTGACAGTCGCGTGTCCCGGTCGTGTGCCGCGGCGGCCTCGAACGGCGTGAGTCACCACACGAACGCGCGCGCCGGCGCCGGTGTAGGCGCAAGCGGGCTGTTTACGAATCGAGTTGGGGCCTTTATGCTCTAGGGAATGCGTTATTTTGCGTCCCCGGCGCGCGCCGCTCTCGCGTGCTTGATCGGACTGGGGACGGCGTTGGCCTCCGCGACCGCGCTGGCCGTCGGCGAGGAGGTCACCGACGTCCGCATCATCGGCAACAGCCGCACCGACGAATCGACGGTGCGCTCCGTCGCCGGCGTCTCGATCGGCGACACGCTCGAGGTCGACACGCTCGACACCGTCCGCGAACGCCTGAACACGACCGGCCTGTTCGCCGACGTCAACGTCTGGTGGGAACCGCACAAGACCGGCGTGCGCGTGAACATCGCGGTGAAGGACAAGTTTCCCTGGGCCCCCGTCCCGACCGGATCGTTTTCCGCCAACAACAAGTCGTTCGGCCTGCTGTTCGTGCACGGCAATCTGTTCGGCCGCGGCAAGCAGCTGCTGGTCGGCGGGCGCATCGCGACGGTCGACTCGGGCGCCGCCCTCGCCTACCGTGATCCGTCGTTCTTC
>DATBHU010000789.1:0-12387 GCA_036557265.1 Polyangia bacterium | reverse complement strand
GAAGAACGCCGAAGGCGGCGCCTTCGTGCCGACGAACCAGAATCAGCGCGCGGCGCTCGCGCTGGTCGGCAGCCGCGTCTACGTGCCCTACGGCGGCCACATCGGCGACGCCGACAACTACCACGGCTGGGTCGTCGGCGTGTCGGCGACGACGCCGACCGACGTCACGGCCTGGTCGACCCGCGCGGCGTGCGGCGGCATCTGGGGCACCAGCGGCATCGCCTCCGACGGGACGTCGGTCTTCTTCACGACCGGCAACACCAAGGCGAGCGCGAGCGGCGGCTTCTCGGCGCCGTCCACCTACGGCGACGGCGAGGCCGTCTACAAGCTGGGGACCAGCCTGGCGCGCACGACCACGGCGACCGACTTCTACGTCCCGATGAACTGGGCCAGCCTCGATAACAGCGACACCGACGTCAGCGGCAGCGGCATCATTCTGTTCGACCTGCCGGGCGCGACGCCGTCCTCACTGATCCTGCTGCTCGCCAAGGACAAGAGCGCCTATCTCATCAACCGGACGAACATGGGCGGCATGGGCGCGACCGCGGTGCGGAGCCTCCCGGTCTCCGGCCAGGCCATCATCCAGGCGGGGGCCGTGTACACCACGATGAACGGGACCTACTTCGTGTTCAGGGGCAGCGTCAGCGGATGCCCGACGGGGATGAACGGCGGCCTGATGGCCGTCAAGGTCACCGCGGGATCGCCCCCGACGATGACGCCGGCCTGGTGCGCAGGACCGACCGGTTCGAGCAACCCGATGGTCAGCCAGAGCAACACGTCGGGCGCCGATACGATCGTCTGGGTCGTGGGCACGAACGGCCAGCTCAACGGGTTCAACGGCGACACGGGCGCGAGCGTCCTCACCGGCGGCGCGATCGCGCTCTCGTCGATCAAGGCGCACCAGACGCCGATCGTGGCGAACGGCCGCGTCATCGTCGCGACCGACACCCGCGTCTACGCGCTGACGCCCTAGCAGAAAGGGCGGCCGCCGGAGGTCCCCGGTCGCTCGTTCCGGCGGCGGCGAACGCGGCGGCGCGAAACGGCGCCGGCAAGGACGATCGCGATCAACGCGAGCGCGCCGTTCGCGCGGCCCGGGGTCGTCGCGCACCCGCAGCCGCCGCCGGAGCCCCCGCCGCCCGTCAGCGATGCGTCGGCGCCGGCGTCCGTCCCGCCGTCGGCGTCGGCCGCGCCGACGTGCACGGTCTGCGTCACTTCGGCCATCAGGAACGGCGTCGCCCCTCCGGTCTGCGTCCAGAGCTGCATCAGCTTCGTTCCGCGGTCGTCGGTCGTGTTCGCCGCGGCGAGCGCGGCGACGTGGGACGCGGTCATCGCCTGGTAGAAGAGGCGCACGCGCACGGTCACGTCGGCGCCCGGCGTGGCGGGCAGCGCGACCTGGAGGCCGGCATCGTCGAAGGCGTTGACGCCGCCGGCGCCGTCGGAGAACGAGAGCGGCCCGACCGGTTTGGTGGCCGGCGTGGACCGGAAGCCCGCGGGCGGGATCCGGCTGTCGCGCAGGATCTGGCGGTGGAGGGCGATGTGATCTTCAGGGCTGCCGTCGCGGCCGTGGACCGCCTCGTAGAGGCGAAGCTGGGCGTCCTCGGCCAGCACGCCCGTCGCCGCGTCGTAGGCGCCGGACTGGACGGCGGCGGCGCCGGTTCCGTCGACGACCGCGAGCTCGATCCAGGCGCGCCGTCCATCGGCGTAGCCGGTCGGGAACTTGTGCCCGGCGAGGTTGGTGACGCGAACCGCGGCGGTGACCTTGCCGCCCGCCGGTCCCTGGGCGGGCAGGGCCTTGATCTCGAGCTTCGCGGCCGCGCGCAGGTTGGCCTGCGCCGCGGCGCGCGTGTAGTCGTACTGATCGTCGCGCAGCCCCGGGAACGCCGCCTTGAGCAGGGCGGGGCCCCAGTCGTTGCCGCCGACGAAGTCGTGGCGGGCCGGGTTTTCGCGATTGCCGCCGCCCGAGCCGACCCCGTAAAAGCCGACCTCCGCCGGCATGTGGCAGCTCTGACAGCTCTTCGCGCCGGCGCCGCTCGCGTACGACGACTGCTGCCATTCCTCGTACGTCGTGTCGAGCGGGAACGGCTTGCCGGTGTCCTGTCCGCCGGCGTCGTAGAGGTGCTCGAGGGGGTTGTCGACCTGATGGCACTGTCCGCAAAGCCGGCTGTCGTCGCCGGAGACGAACGGATCGACGATGACGTCGTGCACGGACGAGGACGAATCGTCGTACGGCCCACGATAGGTCGCGCTGTACGGGCTGCCGACATCGAAGTACAGCTGGGCATCGCCGATGTACGGCGCGTTCGCGTCCGACGTCGGCGGCTGGCTGCCGTCGATCGAACGGTGGCAGACCGCGCACTGCACGCCCTCCTTGTCGACGTCGTTCAGCGCCGAGCCGTTCCCGGGCATCGTCCGCGAGCCGACGTACGCCGACGGCGTGTGGCAGCGCAGGCAGAAGCTGCCGCTGCCCGGGTGATCCTGCTCGGCGACCGTCAGCGAGGCGAGGAACAGCGGATCGCGCGCCGCGTTCGCCATCATCGAGCCGGCCCAGGTGTCCCAGGGCATGTACATCGTCCCCGTGTCGGAGAGAGAGCCGCCGTGGCAGGACTTGCAACTGGCGGCCGTGTCGATCGGCGAGCCGCCGGCGAGACCGCCGGGCGGCGTCCCCGCGGCGCCCGCCGTGCGGCAGACGACCAGCGCGGCGGCGGCGGCGAGGATGCGAAGCGGGGCGGCGGAGGCAGGTGTCATTGCGCGGCGCACGGGATCTCCTTGTGAGGCGCCATTATTCCCGGCCGGCGCCGATTGCCCAAACCAAATGGGAAGCGGGCCGCGACGCCTTCAACGGCGGGCCGCGGCGGCCGCGGCGCCTATCGGCTGACCGCCACGCCCCAGGGCAGTCCGCCCACCTTGATCCGCTTCTCCACCTTGCCGGTGGCGACGTCGACGATGGAGACGTCGTTGGACGGGCCGTTGGCGGTGTAGACCTTCTTGCCGTCGGGGCTGACGGCGATGCCCCAGGGGCGGGGGCCGACGCCGTCGATCAGGCGCGCCAGCTTGCGGCCGGCGACGTCGATGACGGCGACCGACTCGCCGCGCCCGTTCGAGATGTAGAGCTGCTTGCCGTCCGGCGACAGCGCGCCGCCCATCGGGCGCGGGCCGAGCGCCGTCTTGGCGACGGGCTCGATCTTGATCGACCCCGTCGGCTTGTTCTGGACCGCGTCGAACACGGTGACGGCCGCGCCGTTCTCGCAGGTGACGAAGCCGGTCTTGCCGTCGCGCGAGAAGACGATCGCGCGCGGCCGCGGCCCGGTCGCGATGTGCGCGATCGCGGCGAGCTTGCGCGTGTCGACGGCGACCACCTCGTTCTCCTGTTCGGAGGTGACGTAGACGGCCTTGCCGTCGGGGCGCAGCGTGACGCCCTCGGGCTCACCGCCGACGGCGATCTTGCGCGTCACCTTGCCGGCGCCGAGGTCGAGCACGCTCATCTCGGCCGACTCCTCGTTCGAGACGAACAGCGTCTTGCCGTCGCGCGACAGGTCGAACGACTCGGGGTCCTGGCCGCTCGCGTAGGTGCGCACCAGCTTGCGCGCCGCCAGATCGACGACCCCGACGCCGTCGGCGGCGCGGTCGGCCGGCGGCAGCTTCGACTCGTCGACGCCCGGGCCGCCCCGCGGCGAGCCCGACAGCGCCACGTACAGCAGCTTGCCGTCGCGCGACAGCTTGACGCCGCGCGGGCGCTTGCCGACGGGGACGCGCGCCACCACCTCGCCGCGCGCGGCGTCGATGATCACGACCTCGCCGCTCTCCTCCGCGCTGACGTACAGCTCCGTCCCCGCCGCAGCGCGGCCCGCGAATCCCATCGTCAGCGCGGCGGCGAGCCCGGCGACAAACCAGGGGTTCGTTCGCATGCGCATGCCCGATGCAATACCACGCTTGACTCGTCCCGCGACGGATGCAAAATAGCCCAAGTTCGCGAAAGGACAGGCAGCCATGAAGTGGGAAACCCCGGCCTTCGTTGAGATCAACATGAGCGCGGAAATCGGTGGCTACCAGAGCGATTTCTCCGATCGCGACCCGCGCGATCCGGTCGCCGAGACCGAAGAGCACGCGACCGACCGCGAGTAGCGGCTCGCGCGCCCGCGTCATTCAGGCCCGCTTGCAGGCCCCCGCTTGAAGATTCGCGTCCTGGGGTCAGCCGCCGGCGGCGGCGCGCCGCAATGGAACTGCGGCTGCTTCAACTGCCGTGAGGGACGCCGGCCGGGCGGCCGCGTCCGCCCGCGCACGCAGGAGTCGGTCGCCGTCAGCGCCGACGGCGAGGCGTGGTTCCTGATCAACGCGTCGCCCGAGATCCGCGCCCAGATCGAGGCCTGCCCGGACCTGTGGCCGAGGGCGGAGCGCCACACGCCGATCGCGGGGATCCTGCTGACCAACGGCGATCTGGATCATTGCCTGGGCCTGCTGTCGCTGCGCGAGTCGCACCCGCTGGTCGTCTACGCCACGGACGCCGTGCGCGCCGGCTTCACGGAGGACAACGTCCTGTACCGGACGCTGGAGCGCTTCCCGGGGCAGGTGACCTGGCGGCAGCTCGAGCTCGGGCGCGCGCAGCCGCTCGGCGGCGGCCTGCAGGTCACGGCCGTGGCGACGCCCGGCAAGCTGCCCCTGCACCTGGAAGGGCGCCGCGCGCCGTCGCCCGAGGACAGCGTCGGGTTCGTCATCGGCGAGAGCTCGGGCCGGACGCTCGCGTATTTTTCCGGCGTCGCCGGTCCTTCGCCCGAGGTCGAGCGGGCCGTCCGTGACGCTTCGATCGTCTTCTTCGACGGCACGTTCTGGTCGAGCGACGAGCTGATCGCGGCCGGCCTGGGCACGCGACGCGCCGAGGAGATGGCGCACTGGCCGATCGGCGGTCCCGAAGGAAGCCTGGCCTTTCTGGGGCGGGCGGCGAGGGAGGCCGCAGGGGCCTTTTACATCCACGTCAACAACACGAACCCGATCCTGCACGAGGACAGCCCCGAACGGCGGGCGGTCGAGGAGGCGGGCCTGAACGTGGCCCTCGACGGCCTGGAGCTGAACCTGCCGTGAGCGCGGAGACCGCGATGCTGTCGCCGGAGGAGTTCGTGGCGCGGCTGCGCGAGGAGGGGACGCGCCGCTATCACGACCAGCATCCGTTCCATCAGCTGATGCACGCGGGGAAGCTGACGCGCGAGCAGCTCGCGGCCTGGACGCTGAACCGCTACTACTACCAGACGCGCATCCCGATCAAGGACGCGATCATCCTGTCGAAGTCGGAGGATCCGGCCTTCCGGCGCGCCTGGATCCGGCGCATCCACGATCACGACGGCGACGGCCCGGACACGGGCGGGCTGGCGCTCTGGCTGCGGCTCGCCGAGGCGGTCGGTCTCGACCGCGCCGAGGTGGCGAGCTGCCGGCGCGTGCTGCCCGGTGTGCGCTTCGCCTGCGACAGCTACGTCAGCCTCTGCCGCGAGAGCCCGCTGCCGGTCGCGGTGGCGTCGTCGCTGACCGAGATGTTCGCGCCCGATCTGATGTCGGCGCGCATCGCCGCCTGGGAGCAGCACTACCCGTGGGTCGGCGCCGAGGCGCTGGCGTACTTCCGGGCGCGCGTGCCGCGGGCGCGCCGCGACGGCGAGGAGGGGCTGGCGTTCGTGGTCGCTAACGCCACGTCGCGCGCGCTGCAGGAGGCGTGCGTCGCGGCGCTGGTGCGCAAGACCGAGATCTTGTGGCACCTGGTCGACTGCGTGCAGGCCGCGACGGGCGCCGGATGATCGTGGTCGCGTCGCGCGTGCGCCTGGCGCCGAAGGCGCGCCTGCAGCGCGATCGCGTGTCGGGCAAGCCGTTCCTGCTCTACCCGGAGCGCGGCCTCGAGCTGTCGGACAGCGCGGCGCGCATCGTCGCGCTCTGCGCGGGCGAGCGGACGGTCGCGCAGATCGTGGACGAGCTGGCCGCGGCGACGGGTGAGCCGCGCGAGCGGATCGAGGGCGAGGTGTTAACCTTCCTGCGTGCGCTCGACGATCGGGGCCTGCTGGTCGTGACATGACCGTCGCCGGTGAGACGCCGAGACCCTACACGCTGGTCGCGGAGCTGACCTACCGCTGTCCGCTCGCGTGCGGCTACTGTTCCAACCCGCTGGACCTCGGGCGGTACGTGGCGCACGTCGAGCTCCCGACGGCGGCCTGGGAGCGGGTGTTCGCCGACGCCGCCGCGCTGGGCGTGCTGCAAGCGAACCTGACCGGCGGCGAGCCGCTGGTGCGCGCCGACCTGACCGCGCTGGTGGCGGCCGCGCACGCCCAGCAGCTCTACGTCAACCTGATCACGAGCGGCATCCCCGCCGATCGCGCGCGGCTCGCGGAGCTGGCCGCGGCGGGGCTGGACAGCATCCAGCTGTCCGTGCAGGACGTCGACCCGCACGGCGCGGCCTGGATCGCGGGGCGCGACGACCTCGCCGCCAAGCTGGAGGTCGCGGCGGCGGCGCGCGCGCTCGGCCTGCCGCTGACGTTGAACGTCGTCATCCACCGCGGCAACGTCGCGCGCGTGGCGGAGTTCGTCGCGCTGGCGGAGCGGATCGGCGCCGAGCGCCTCGAGCTGGCCAACACGCAGTACCTGGGCTGGGCGCTGGCCAATCGCGAGGCGCTGCTGCCGGCGCGCGCCGACATCGACCGCGCGCGAGAGATCGCGGCGGCAGCGGCGCAGCGGCTGCGCGGCAAGATCGAGATCCTGTTCGTCCGCCCCGACTACTACGCGGATCGCCCGCGCGCCTGCATGGACGGCTGGGCGCGCCGCTACATCGTGGTGACGCCCGACGGCGTCGTGCTGCCCTGCCACCAGGCGACCAGCATCGCCGGCATGGCGTTCGAGAGCGTCCGCGATCGGCCGCTCGCCGAGATCTGGAGCGATTCGCCGGCGCTGCGGCTGTTCCGCGGCGACGACTGGATGCCGGCGCCGTGCCGCACCTGCGACGAGCGCCACACCGACTTCGCCGGCTGTCGCTGCCAGGCGTTCGCGCTGGCGGGCGACGCCGCCGCGACCGATCCCGCCTGCGCGCTGTCGCCGCGGCATGATCTGGTGCGCGACGCCCGCGCGCGCGCCGAGCAGCCGGCCGCGGCCGCCGCGCCCGCGGCCCCGATCCGCCTGCGCCGGATGCGAACGTCGGCATGAACGCGGCCATTGAAGTCGAAGAGCTCGTCAAGAAGTACGGCGAGGTCGAGGCGGTGCGCGGCATCGGCTTCGCCGTCGGCGCGGGCGAGATCTTCGGGTTCCTCGGCCCCAACGGCGCCGGCAAGACAACCACGATCAAGATCCTGTGCACGCTGCTGCAGCCGACCTCGGGGCGGGCGCGCCTGGCCGGGCTGGACGTCGCGACGTCGCCCGGCGACGTGCGCCGCCGCATCGGCGTCATCTTCCAGGACCCGGCGCTCGACGATCGCCTGACCGGCGAGGAGAACCTGATGCTGCACGCGGTGGCCTACCGCGTCCCGCGCGCCGAGCGCGCCGCCCGCATCGCCGAGGCGCTGCGCTTCGTCGACCTCTCCGAACGCGGCGGCGACCTGACGCGGACGTTCTCGGGCGGCATGAAGCGCCGCCTGGAGATCGCGCGCGGGCTGATCCACCGCCCCGAGATCCTGTTCCTCGACGAGCCGACCACGGGGCTGGATCCGCAGACGCGCGCGCGCACCTGGGAGGTGCTGCGGGCGCTGCGGCGCGACTACGGGACCACGCTGTTCCTGACCACCCACTACATGGACGAGGCCGAGAACTGCGATCGCATCGCGGTGATCGACCACGGCAAGATCGTCGCGCTCGACACGCCCGCCGCGCTCAAGCAGCGGGTGGGCAAGGACCTGGTGACGGCGCGCAGCGCGGAGCCGGAGGCGCTGGCGCGGCTGCTCTCGGAGAAGTACGGCATCACCAGCACGCCTGCCGAGGGCGGGCTGTCGTTCCTGGTCGAGGAGGGCGACGCCTTCATCGTGAAGCTGCTGACGGCCGATCACCCGCCCCTGGGCGGCATCAGCGTGCGCCGCCCGACGCTGGACGACGTCTTCCTGTCGCTGACCGGCCGGCAGATCCGGGAGGAGGGCGCGGAGGGTCAGTTCGCGCGGCTGCGCGCCATCGCGCGGAGGCGCGGCTAGCCATGATCGAGGTGATCTACGCGCTGTGGCGCCGCGACATGGTGAAGTTCGTGCGCGACCGCCGCAGCATGATCACCAGCCTGGTGCGGCCGTTCCTCTGGCTGCTCGCGTTCGGCTTCGGCCTGCGCGCGTCGGTGCGGCTGCCGGGGGTGGCGGGCGGCGACTTCGTGTCGTTCCTGGTGCCCGGCCTGGCGACGATGGGCGTGCTGTTCTCGAGCATGTTCGCCGCGATCTCAATCGTCTGGGAGCGGGAGTTCGGGTTTCTCAAGGAGCTGCTGGTGGCGCCCATCCCGCGCGGCGCCATCGTCACCGCCAAGCTGTGCGCGGGCAGCGCGACCGCGACCATCGAGGCGGCCCTGATGCTGGCGCTGTCGCCCCTGGCCGGCGCGCGCTTTCACGTCCTGGGCGCGATCGCGTCGCTGCCGCTGCTGGCGCTGTTCGGGATGTCGGTCAACGCGCTCGGGATCGTGGTCGCCGCGCGCATGAAGTCGTTCGAGGGCTTCGGCAGCATCGTCAACTTCGTGATCCAGCCGATCTTCTTCCTGTCGGGCGCGCTCTATCCGATCGACGGCCTGCCGCGGGCGCTGCGCGCCGTCGTGCTCTTGAACCCGATGTCCTACGTCGTGGACGCCGTGCGCGGGCTCTGCCTGGGCGTGCACCACTTTCCGCTCGCGCTGGACGTGGCGGTCGCGCTCGCGGCGGCGCTCGCGTTCGGCGCGCTGGCGCGGCGCGCCTTCAACAAGATGGAAGTCTGATCAGGAACCCAGCAGGCCCGCCCGCACCCTCTGCCATCTGGGGTCCGCGCGAAGCGCGGCGAGATCGACGTCTGCGTCGAGGTCTTCGTTGAAGCGACCAGGCTCGAGCTCCCAGGTGCGCTGGAGCGCGGCCAGGCCTTCGTCCACGCGGTCCAGGCGGGCGAGACAACAGGCCGCGTTGTACGCGTGCACGCTCTCGGCGAACGCCAGGACCCCCGCTTCGCACAACGTCAGCGAGGCTTCGAATCGACCCGCACGGAAGTGCACCGTCGAGCGAAGCCGCAGCACCGCGGAGGCCGCTTCGCGATCGGCACGCTTGCCGAGCACCGCCGCCGCACGATCGCGTTCGCCGAGCTCCGCACACGCCTCGAGAAACAGACCGAGGTCGTCCGGCGAATCGCCGCCAACCACAGCCCGTTCGATCCGGTCGATGGCCTTCGCGGCTCCCTCGTCGGCGAGCAAGTGGGCGAGGCCGACGGATTGTGGAATCGAAGCGCCCCGAAAGTGCGTGCTGATGAGCGGCCCGATCGCCGCCGCTTCGCCCCGATCCACGTGCAGGAGCACGAGCTCCGCCACGACCGCGCGCCGGTAGGTGGACGTGCGGGCCTGCGCGCGCAGCGCCTGCGCGAGCGCGAACGCCTCCTGCGTCTTGAGGGCCCAGCGCAGCGTCTTGAGCTCCTCGAGGCGTGCCGCGACGTCCCGATCGCGACGGTCATCGAAGCGCCTGTACAGCGCACGAAACGCCGACCCGCCCCAGTAGATCGCCATCATCGCCATGAAGAGTCTCTGCGCGACGAGCGCGGCGACGACGAGGGCCGCGCAACAGGCGGCCGAGACCACCTCCGCCACCACCCGAGCTCGCGCCGGCCAGCGCAGCGCGATCAACGACTGGAACGCGTTCCCGCCGTCGAGGGGCAACATCGGAACGAGGTTGAAGAGACCCCAGCTCACGTTGACCCACATCAGATCGCGGTAGACCGACGCCTGCATGCCCTGCGGCGGATGCAAACGCGCCAGCGCCAAGACCAGGCCCGCAAATACGAATCCCGCCCCGGGACCCGCCAGGCTCACGAGGATGCGCCGGCCCTGTGTCCTGCTCCTGTCGCCGGAGGTCAAGCCGCCGCCCGGGTACAGGAGCACCCGCGGCGTCCCCCCGAACCGGGCGATCACGAGCGCGTGCCCCATCTCGTGGACGAGGATCGACACGAAGCAGACCGCCACCCAGATCGCGACATCGACGGGATCGGCCCGCCAGCCCAGCAGCGCCGACGCCACGAAAAAACCTGGCTGTACCTGAACGGGAATGGAGCCAATACGAAAGTTCATCGCCCAGAAGCGCTCGCGCCACGCATCGAATGACCCCGGCTCGGTCGGACCATTATGCCGAGTCGCATGCTAAAACCTCAAGCCGATGGCCGGGGCCGGCGACAAGGTGACCACAGCGACGCTGCGCGCCCGCAAGGGCGGCGAGCGCATCGCCGTGCTGACCGCCTACGACGTCGTGTTCGCGCGCCTGGCCGACGCGGCCGGCATCGACGCCGTGCTGGTCGGCGACAGCCTGGGGATGGTGGTGCAGGGCGCGCGGAACACGCTGGCGGTGACCGTCGACGACATCGTCTATCACACGCGCATGGTGTCGCGCGGCGTGCAGCGGGCCCACCTGGTCGCGGACATGCCGTTCATGAGCTACCAGGCGTCGGTCGAGGACGGCCTGCGCGCGGCCGGGCGCCTGCTCAAGGAGGGGCGGGCCGAGGCGGTCAAGCTGGAGGGCGGCGTCGAGATCGCGGAGCTGGTGCGCCGGCTGGTGGCCGCCGGGATCCCGGTGATGGGCCACGTCGGCCTGACGCCGCAGTCGGTTCACCAGTTCGGCGGCTTCAAGATCCAGGGGCGCAGCGACGCCCAGCACGCGAAGATCGTGGCGGACGCGCGCGCGCTCGCCGAGGCGGGCGCCTACGCGATCGTCGTCGAGGCTGTGCCGCAGACGCTGGCCGCCGAGATCACCAAGGCCGTCCCCGCCGTCACGATCGGCATCGGCGCCGGCCCGGACTGCGACGGCCAGGTGATGGTGATGCACGATCTGCTCGGGCTCGAGCCGGCCTGGAAGCCGCGCTTCGTGCGCCGCTACGCCGAGATGGGCAAGGCGGCGGGCGATGCGTTCGCGGCCTACGCCGCCGACGTGCGCGCGGGCCGCTTCCCGGGCGCGGGCGAGAGCTTCGATTGAGCGCCGCCCCGCCGGTCGTTCCGACGCTGCGCACGCCGGCCGAGATGACCGCCTGGTCGGCGGCGGCGCGCGCGCGCGGCGAGCGGATCGCCTTCGTGCCGACCATGGGCGCGCTGCACGCCGGGCACGTGACGCTGCTGCGCGAGGCACGCAAGCTGGGGCAGCGGCTGGCGCTCTCGATCTTCGTCAACCCGACCCAGTTCGGGCCGAACGAAGATCTCGCCCGCTACCCGCGCGATCTGGCGGGCGATCTGGCCAAGGCGGCGGGCGCCGGCACCGACGTCGCGTTCGTGCCCGACGCGCGCGACGTCTACCCGGCCGGCTTCCAGACCACCGTCGAGGTGCGCGAGCTGGCGCGCGGGCTGTGCGGGCCGTTCCGCCCCGGGCACTTCGCGGGCGTCGCCACCGTGGTGTGCAAGCTGTTCAACGTCGTCCGCCCCGACGTCGCCGTGTTCGGCGAGAAGGACTACCAGCAGCTGGCGATCGTGCGCCGCATGGTCGCGGACCTGGACATGGGGATCGAGATCGTCGGCGTCCCCACCGTGCGCGAGCCGGACGGCCTCGCGATGTCGTCGCGCAACGCCTACCTGTCGCCGCCCGAGCGGGCGCGCGCGCTGTCGCTGTCGCGGGCGCTGTTCGCGGCGCGCGACGCGGTGGCGGGCGGGGCGCGCCGGGCCGACGCCATCGTCGCGCGGGCGCGCGCGGCGCTGGACGTCGATCGCATCGACTACGTCGAGCTGGTCGACGCCGGGTCGCTGCAACCGCTCGCCACCGTCGACCGGCCGGCCGTGCTGGCGGTGGCGGCGTTCATCGGCCGCACGCGGCTCATCGACAATGTCCGCGTCGCCTAGAAGCGCGCGCTGAGCGTCAGCAGGCGGCGCCCGTCGGCGCCCGCGCTGGCGCCCAGCACCGGCAGCCGGTCCCAGCCCGCCGCCGGCCGCTGCGTCCGCGCCAGGAACGCCGAGTCGAGGATCATCGTCGTCGTCACCGCGAGGTAGCCGACGAGGAACTGGCCGATCGGCACGCAGACGTAGCTCGATGACGACGACGCGCACTCGTCCTCCGCCGAGCGCGCCATCAGGTAGACGACGCCGAGCATGGCGGCGCGCATGGCCAGGCTGATGCCGGCGCTGCGCACCTCGCCGTGCGCGGCGTGGATGGCCGGCACCAGCAGCAGCGCGGGCGCCGCCAGATACATGTCCTTCGGGCGACCCAGCCAGCCCGCCAGCGGGAACAGCGAAACGAGGTCGGCGGTCAGCGTCCAGCCGACGTA
>DATBHU010000788.1:0-2199 GCA_036557265.1 Polyangia bacterium | reverse complement strand
CGCCGCTACCTGCCGCGCCGGTGCTGCTGGAGCCCCCCGCGCCCGCCGTCGAGTCGCCGCTGCCGGCGGCACCGATCGTCGTCGTCCCGCCGCCGCCGCTGCCCGTCGTCGCGCCGCTGCCTCCACTGCCGGTCGCGCCGGCGCTGCCGCCGGAGCCCGCCGTCGTTCCACCGCTGCCACCGCTGCCACCCCTCCCGCTGGCGCCTCCCGTGCTGGAACCGCAGCCCGCGCCGGCAACCGCCAGCACGGCGCAGACGCCGAAACACGTGACGCCGTACCGACTGCGCGAGGTCCGCTCGATCAGCATCGGACACCTCTCCGCGGGAAGGATCCGCGACCAGTCTCGGCGCCCTGACACCCGCCTGTCAATGCGCCGATAGCTCTGCCGCCGCGCGGGGTTATCGCCCTGGCCATGTGGGGTCCTAACTTAGGCAGTTGCACCCGGTGGTCCTTTCCGCTCGCGTTAATTTCCGGGCCGGTCGATTTCTTTTGCCGCCGCGCGCGGTGGCCTTCTGATTCCCGCCAATGAGGCCGACGATCTGAGCCGCACGCGTCCACTAATGGAGGCTGACGCGATCGGCAAAATCGGAAGCGCGAGAAATGCCGCGCCGCAGATTCGTCAGGCAGAGCTCCGGATGATACTGTCGCCCCTCATGCGGTCCCTACGACGCGCTCTCCTGTGGGCGTCGGTGGCGGGCATCTGGGTCGGCTGTTCGGTCAACAAAGCAGGCCTTGGTGACGGGAGTGTTCTGACCGGTAACCCCACGTCCGGCGCGGGCGGCGGGGCGGGCAACGCCGTGGTCGCCGGACATGGCGGCGCCACCGGAGCGGGTGGAGCCGGGGGCAGCATCCCCACCGGCATCGGCGGCGCGAGCTCGAAGGGCGGCGCAGCGGGCGGCGGCAGCGCCGGCGTGAGCGGCGTCGCCGGCATGAGCGGCAGCGCCGGCACGAGCGGCGGCGGCGCGGGCGGCGACGCGACCGGCACGGGTGGCGGCGGCAGCGCCGTCAGCGGCACGGCCGGCTCGACGGGTGGAACCGATTCGTCCGGCGCGGCCGGGACGGGAGACGCCGGCAGCGGCGGCGGCAGCGAGGGCGGCGCGACCGGAAGCGGCGGCGTCGGCGGCGACGCGGGCGGCAGCGGCGGCGCGGGCGGCGCCAGCGGTGGGCGGGGCGGCGGCGGCGGCATCTTCGGGGGCCGTGGCGGGCGCGGCGGCGGCAACGTCGGCGGGCGCGGCGGCGGGGGCGGCAATCCGTGCGCGACGTATCCCGCCGGCACGAAGGCTTCGTCAACCCGACCGACGGGCTCACGCACTGTTACTGGGCCCGGTCGATGTCGCAGACCTGGAGCCAGTCGCAGCAGAGCTGCATGATGCAGAACGGCCACCTGGTGACGATCACGTCGGCCGAGGAGAACGCCTTCGTGGTCAGCATGGCGCCGTTCTCGGGCTCGTTCGACGACACCTGGATCGGCGCCACCGACGACAAGGCCGGCACCGACAAGACCGGCCCCGGCACGTATCACTGGGTGACCAACGAACCGTGGACCTACAGCAACTGGGAGCAAGGCCAGCCCGACGGCTTCTGCGATCCCTGCTCGTTCGGGCAGACCTGCACGTGCGATCACCGCGCCGTGCTCGCCAGCGACGGCACCTGGAACGACCGCTGGCAGGACAACACGCGCTCGTCGGTCTGCGAAGCCACCCCCTGACCACCGGTTGACGACCGCGCGCGAACGGCGACAATCGCGCGTGGGGGTCGGATGTCTCGCCTGCCTTCGCTCGTCAGCTCGCAGATCGCCGCTGTAGCCGTCGCGCTCGCGCTGGTCGGTTGCACGAGCCGAAAATTGCCGGCCGCGCCGGATGCGCTGGGCCCCGACGCCGGCGCGCCGTCACGCATGCCGAAAGCGGACGCCGCCCCGAGAGACGCGATCACGTCCGACACAGCCACGCCAGACACCGGCACGCCCGACACGGCCACGCCCGACACGGCCACGCCCGACGCCGCGGTACCCGATGGCGGCGCGCCCGACACCGGCACGCCAGACACCGGCACGTCCGACGCCGGCACGCCCGACGTCCCCACGCCGGCCGACGCGACGATCATGCTGGTCGGCGTCCGACTCGAAAACGACTACTGCGGTCTGAAGGCCGACGGCCGGCTGCGCTGCTGGAGCGACACCGACTACTTCACCCAGTACCT
>DATBHU010000787.1:0-18444 GCA_036557265.1 Polyangia bacterium | reverse complement strand
AGACCGAGCTGCAGGCGGCGCAGAAGGATCTCGCCGACAAGCAGATGCACCTCACCAACGAGCACCCCGACGTCAAGCAGGCGATGCGCCGCCTGGCCAACGCCGAGGTGGCGGAGCGGCGGGCCGCGGCGGCGCTCACGGCGTGGAAGCCGGCCGCCGGATCGGATGCGCCGGTGGCGGCGGCCGACGACGCGGGCGCGCAAGGCCGCGTGGCGGCCCTGCGCCACGCGCTGGCCGCGGTCCGGCAGCAGATCGCGTCGGTCAAGGGCCGCGCCGCGCCCCGCCCGGAGACGGCGCGCGCACCCGACCAGCAGGTCCAGGTCGACACCGAGTGGACGCGTCTCAATCGCGACGTCTCCGAGGCGCGCGAGCGCCAGGGCCAGCTGGAGAGCAAGCAGTTCCAGGCCCAGCTGGCGGCGACGCTGACGGCGGGCGGTCAGGGCGGGCAGCTGGTGATCGTCGATCCGGCGTTCCGCCCGATGCGGCCGGTCGCGGGCGGGCGCCTGAAGATCGCGCTGGTGGGCGGCGCCGCGTCGCTCGCGCTCGCGCTGCTGGTGATCTTCGGCGTCGCGTCGTTCGACGATCGCCTGTACGCCGCGCACGACGTCGAGGGCGTGCTCGACGACGGCGTGGTGGTGATCATTCCCAAGGTGCCGCCGCGGCTGCAGGCGCCCGAGCCCGAGCCTCCGCAGGCACAGGCGCAGGCAGCGCCCCAGGCGCAGGCACGCGCACGCGCAAAGGAAGGCTGAGCGCCAGCGTGACGGCGAACGGGGAAAACCGACCGAACGGCGGGGGCAGCGCGCTCGTCCCCCACGTGGCCGACGGCGCGGCGATCTCGTTCGTGCGCTTCGCGCCCGAGCCGCCCTACGACGAACGGCTGATCTTCTGGGAGGGCCGCGACCTCGAGACCGCGGCGGCCTTCCGCCTGCTGCGCCAGCGCCTGATCGACAAGGGCGATCCCCGCATCGTGCTGTGCACGAGCGCCAACCGCGGCGAAGGCAAGACCACGCTGGCCGCCAACCTGGCGCTCGCGTTCGCCGAGCTGGGCAAGCACCGGGTGCTGCTGATCGAGACCAGCTTCCGCAACGCCGCCGTCGGCGAGGTGTTCGGGTTCAAGCCGCCCGCGGGGTTCGCCGGGCAGCTCGCGCGCCACCGCGCGCAACCGGGGGCGCCCTGGGTCGTCGTCCAGATCGCCAACTCGCCGCTCTTCATCCTGGCGGCCGAGCCCCGCTGCTGTCCGAAGTGCGCCGCCGTGCTCGCCGAGGAGGCGAAGTTCTGCGGCATGTGCGGCGGCGAAGCGGACCCGGCCGGCGCCGGCGCGATCGACGCCGTGACGTTCTCGAAGGCGATCCGCCAGTTTCGCGAATCGTTCGACTACCTCGTGGTCGACGCCCCGCCCGTGCTCGCGGGCGGCGACGTCAACCTGATCCAGGATTCGGCGGACGCGATCGTGTTCGCGGCGCGGCGCGGCCGCTCGGCGGCGCGCAGCCTGCGGCGCGCGATCGAGCAGGTCGCCCCGGCGCCGGTGGTGGCCGTCGCCCTGATCGACGACTGACCGCTACGACGGCTCGCCCGTCGGCGTGACCTGCTGCTCGGCGGCCGCCCGATCCTCGAAGCGCTTCTTCAGCACGAGCAGGTTCGGGCGCCCGCGGCGGTAGCTGACCTTCATGAACGCGCGCATGATGAACAGGCCCAACCCCGATTCGGGCAGCACGTCCAGCGCGGGCGCCGGCACCGACTTCGGGTCGAACCCCTTGCCCCAGTCGCGGATCTCGATCTCGATGCCGGTGCGCTTCGGTCGGATCACGATGTCGACGCGTCCGTCGCGCCGCCCCTTGTAGGCGTGGAGCACGAGGTTGTTGAACGCCTCGCTGACCGCCGACACGACCTGGTTCTGGAAGTCGCTCCAGGCGGCGCCGCGCGGCGCCGGCACCAGCTTGCAGGCGGAAGAGACGGCGCGCAGCACGAGATCGCGATGCTCGAGAATTCCAAGAATCGTCAGCCGGATCGCGCCGCGGTCTTTGGCTTGCTGGGATCTGGTCGCTGCCATCGGGGACGGGGACGGGAGTATTGTGTATTCGAGCCTAACGATATTTGTTCATTCTTGCGAGTTGTCTGGGCTACATCTTTGGTTTGACAAATTGCGGTGCTTGATGCCGCATTGTTGACGGACATACATGTACGACGAATCCCACCTCGACGCCGCTGTCATTGGAGCCGGCGTGGTCGGCCTGGCCGTCGCCCGCGCGCTCGCGCTGGCGGGCCGTGACGTGATCGTCCTCGAGGACGAGCCGGCCATCGGCACGCACACCAGCTCGCGCAACTCGGAGGTCATCCACGCGGGCATCTACTATCCGACCGGATCGCTCAAGGCGAAGCTGTGCGTCGCGGGGCGGATCGCGCTCTACGATTACTGCGCGCGCAAGGGGATCCCCCATCAGCGGATCGGCAAGCTGCTGGTGGCGACGACCGAGAACGAGGTGAAGACGCTCGCCGGCTACAAGGCGCAGGCGGAGGCGAACGGCGTCGGCGATCTGCGCTGGGTCGAGGCCGACGAGGCGCACGCGCTCGAGCCGGCCGTGCGCTGCGTGCGCGGGCTGATGTCGCCGTCGACCGGCATCATCGACAGCCACGGGTTGATGGCCGCCATGGCCCAGGACGCGCGCGAGCGCGGCGCCTCGGTCGTCACCGGCGCGGGCGTCGTCGCCGGCGCGGTGACCGACACGGGCATCCGCCTGCGCGTCGGTGGATCGTCGCCCGTCACGGTGACGTGCAAGACGGTGATCAACGCGGCCGGCCTGAAGGCGCAGGCGGTGGCCCGATCGATCGAGGGCATCCCCGCCGCAGCGATCCCGCCGTGTCATTACGCGAAGGGGCACTACTTCGTGCTATCCGGCAAGCCGCCGTTCCAGCGCCTGGTCTACCCGATCGCCGTGGCGGGCGGCCTCGGCGTGCACGTGACACTCGATCTCGGCGGCCGCGCGCGCTTCGGTCCGGACGTCTCCTGGATCGAGGGCATCGACTACGCGTTCGATGAGAGCCGCGCCGCCTCGTTTTACAAGGCCATCCGACAGTACTGGCCCGACCTGCCCGACGGGGCGCTGCAGCCGGGCTACACGGGCATCCGCCCGAAGCTCGGCCCGGCCGGAACTCCCGCGCAGGATTTTGTGATCCAGGGCCCATCCGACCACGGCGTCGCTGGGCTCGTGAATCTGTTCGGGATCGAGTCGCCGGGGCTGACCGCCTCGCTCGCGCTCGCGGATCTGGTGCTCGAAAAACTGCAGGCCTGAGCACCGTCGGGCGCGCGCGGACGCCGCCCGATTGACGTCGCCTCGTTACGCTTCTGTTGCAGTTGTTTACGCGCGCGCCCCGCCGGGGAATTGCGGCGGCGAGCGGCGTTCAGCAGGGCGTGACCTCCAAGAATCTCGTACAAGCTGACCCCGAGGCGGCCCCGCGCGTGCGCCGTCTGCGCGGGCGGATCCCGTCGCTGGACGGCCTGCGCGCGCTGTCGATCGGGCTGGTGATCCTCTCTCACCTGAACGGCACGGGCGGTTTCATCACCAGCGAAGAGATCGGCCGCTGGCACCTCGGCACCCTCGGCGTGCGCGTCTTCTTCGTGATCTCGGGGTTCCTGATCACGACGCTGCTGCTCGAGGAGGTGGACAGGACCGGCGCCATCTCGCTGCGCGGCTTCTACATGCGCCGGTTCTTCCGGATCTTCCCGGCGTTCTATGCGCTGTGCCTGGTGCTGTTCGCGCTGAACGCGGCCCGCCTGATCACGCTTCACCACGGCGACGTGCTGGCGGCGGCGACGTACACGATGAACTACCACCACGATCGCTCCTGGTACGTGGGCCACCTGTGGTCGCTCGCCGTCGAGGAGCAGTTCTATCTGCTGTGGCCCGCCCTCCTGGTGTTCGTCGGAATCGGGCGCGGGCACCGGATGGCGCTGGCCGTGCTGCTGATCGCGCCGCTCTTGCGGATCGGCCTCGGCGTCTTCCCGGCGTTCCGCGCCGGCATCGGCGAGAGCTTCCCGACGGTGGCCGACGCGCTCGCGACCGGCTGCCTGCTGGCGACCGCCGGGCCCGCGCTGGCGCGCGCGCCGCGGTGGCGATCTTTCCTGGCCGGGCGCGCCTGGTGGCTGGCGCCCCTCGCGGTGGCGGTGTTCGCGCGCGTCCCGTTCACGAAGGTCGGCTGGCTGGTGGGCGAGACCGTGATGAACGTCGGCATCGCGGTGATCATCGCGCGCACGATCGAGCAGCCCGGCGATCGCCTCGGCAAGCTGCTCAACAGCCGGCCGCTGGTCTGGGTCGGCACGCTCAGCTACTCGATCTATCTCTGGCAGCAGATGTTCCTCAATCGCCACGGATCGTCGATCGCGCAGGCGTTCCCGCTCAACCTGACGCTGGCGCTGCTGGCCGCGTGCGCGTCGTACTACCTGATCGAGCGGCCGTTCCTGCTCGCGCGCCACACCCTCGAGAAGCGGCCCGGCCGCCGCCCGCCGTTGCACCTGCCGCCGCCCCAGCCGACGCCGCCCGCGCCGGCTGGAATCCGGCCGGCCGGATGACGCACGCCGATGCGGGGGTGTACTATGAGGCGCCCCATCGACTTGATAGGAGGTTCGCCTTGCCTCGACTGCGTCTCCGCTTCGCATCGCTCGCGGCCTTCGTCGTGACCGGGCTGCTCGCGGCCGGCGTCGCGCGCGCGGCCGATCCCCCGGTCCCCTCCGGCGGGCATCCCCGGCTGTTCATGAGCCAGGCGAACGTGACGGCGTTCGCCGCCAACGTCGGCATGTCCGGCACGCTGGCCGCCCAGATGGTGGCCGACTGCCAGCGCACCATCGACAAGCCGGGCGACTACACCGATCGCGGCGGCGCCGACGCGTTCACGTGGCCGCTGTCGGCGCTGTCGTGCGCGTTCGCCTACGTGACCACGCAGCAGGCGAAGTACATGACGCCGGCGCTGCTGTACTGGAAGGCGTCGCTGAACGACGACCAGAAGATCGGCGACGGGCTCGGCTGCAGCGCGGCCAACGCCAACTTCAACTGGAAGGCGTGGGACGGCAGCGATCCGGCGCCGGCGAACCTGCTGACGGTCCTGCACGACACCGGCTACCCGATCCGCTGGTACGGCCCGTTCATCTCGCTGATCTACGACTGGCTCTACAACGCGCCCGGCGTCGACGACGCGCTTCGCACCCAGACGCGCACCTGCCTGACCGGCTGGATCGACTACTACTCGATGAAGGGGTACCACCACGACGAGATCGCGTCGAACTACAACGCCGGGTTCTTCCTGGGCAAGGTGCTGGCCGGGATCGCGATCGGCAACGACGGCGGCGCCGACGGCCACCTGTGGACGGAGACGCTGTCGACGCTGTTCTCGTCGCTGATGGTCGGCAAGGGGCTGATGGGCAGCGGCGGCGGCGTCGGCACGCCGGCCGGCCCGATGGTGGGCGGCGACTGGGGCGAGGGCTGGCAGTACGGCCCGCTCAGCGTGCTCGAGTACGCGGTGGCGGCGCGCGCGGTCGAGGAGGCGGGCGCGGCCCAGCCCGACGTCGACGCCTGGGTGAACAGCCTGGTCGTGCGCTACATCCACGGCACGGTGCCGTCGCTGGACGGCATCTACGTGGGCAACGGCGACTTCGACTCCGAGATGATCTACCAGTCTCCGTCGGCGGGCGTGCTCGACGCGGTGCTGGCCGGGCCGTCGAGCGATCAGGCGGCGGCGTGGGCCGCGTCGATGAAGCAGCTCCAGGACGCAAACCAGGGCGGCTCGTTCTGGAACGTGCTGGCCGAGCTGCGCAAGCCGGCGCCGCAGGACTACCGGATGCAGACCCCGGCGCCGCCGCTCTGGTACCTGGCGCGCGGGACGCGGACCATGTACGTGCGGACGTCCTGGGACGCGAGCGCGTTCTGGGGCGTGTTCGCGTCGGCGCCCAAGGTCAACACCGACCACCAGCACTTCGCGGCGTCGAACTTCGTGTTCAACCGGGGCGGCGACGCGCTGATCGTCGACCCGTCGAACTACGGCGAGCCGGACACGCTGGAGACCAACGCGGTGACCGCCGACTCGGCGGCCCTGGACGGGAACTACGGCAAGACGCAGACGCCGTGGAGCACGGCCGACCTGCCCTGGGCGCGCGGGACGGACGCGGCGGTGTTCGCGGCGCGCTCCGACTTCGCGCACGCCTTCGACGGCAACTCGAACCCGAGCGACATCCCCTACGCCCACCGCGAGTGGGTGTTCCTGCCCGAGGGCGAGGTCGTCACCATCGACCGCGTCCGCACCGGCGCGGCGACCCGCAACATGTACGTCAGCTTCCACGCCAACACGGCCGGGCACCTCGCCCTCTCGGGCGGCGTCGCGTCGGGCACCGTGGGCAGCGGGTCGGCGGTCGCGATCCACGCCGTCATGCTGTCGGGCGGGACGCCGATGATCATCAAGCCCGAGGTCGGCAGCTGCTCGCTGTCGTGCTCGTTCCCGTGCGGCTCGTGCCAGGCGGGGCGCTTCGCGAACGACGACTACGCCCTCGCGGTGCCCGGGCCGAACGCGGTCGCCATCCACGTCATCGACGGGCTCGCCGCCGGCGAGGCCGAGGCGTCGGTCGGGTCGCTCAACGACGACAACTTCGACCCGGCGCCCAAGCAGAACGCGAACGTCATCGGCGCGGCGGTCTACCGCAGCATGAAGCAGAGCTACGTGGTCGCGTCGGCCGCGCCGAACGGATCACCGCCCGCGAGCTTCACGTACGGCGTGCCGGGCGGCTCGCCCGCGCGCCACATCGTCTACGACGCGCCCGAGGCGAGCGACGGCTCGTCGGCGGTCAGCGCGTCGGCGGCGTCCGGCCGTTGCGTCGTCACCATCACCGCCGGCTCGGGCGGCGGCCTGACCGGCCACCCGCTGATGTTCCAGGTGTCGGGCGCCGGCGACGGCTGCAAGGTCACCGAGGACACCAACGTCGCGCCCGGAACCCCGCCCCCCGGCGGCGGCGTCACGCCCATCCCCGGAACGCCCGGCACCGGCGGCATCGGCGGCGGGAGCACCGGCAGCGGCGGCAACGGCGGCGGCCAGTCCGCCAGCGGCGGCTGCAGCTGCGCGCTGGCGTCGGCGGGCGGCGCCGGCGTGTCGTCGGCGATCCTGGCCGTCATGGTCGGCGCGCTGGTGGTCGCCCGCCCGCGGCGTCGTGGGCGCCGCGGCCCCGAGGGCCCTAGGCACCACGAGCGGCGCTAGGCGCCCCGGCCTGCCAGGCGGGCCGCCCCGCTCGGCGCGCCTGCTAGGCGGGCCGCCCCGCTCCTATACGCCCGGAAGCGCCGCAGCGCCGAAAGCGCCGGAAGCGCCGCAACGCCGAAAGCGCTGCAGCGTCCCTTGCCTGCGCTGCGCGCGCGGAGTGCCCCTCGGCTATCAACCGAGCGTTCCATCCGCTTGCGTGCTTTTTTCGGCGCGTCGGCTGCAATCCAATTTCGAACGGCAGCCGACGCGCCGAAAAAAGCCCACGCGCGGCCCGCGGCGTCAGCTGATGTGCGGCGTGCGCAGCCGCGCGTAATGGGGTTGGGCTGCGGCCGGGTGCTGAATGCGAGATGGCCGCGAGCTGGATACCAGATGGCCGGGGAGCTGAATGCGAGAAGGGCGGCCGGAGGCCCGGGGGAGGCCCGGCCCGGAGGAGGCCCGGAAGGCAGAGGCGGTTCAGAGCAATCCGCCGAACAGCGGCGGCGTCCCCTTGCCGAAGTTCAGCACCCCGCTGATCGTCAGCAGCACGGTCTGGCGGGCGAGGTCCGGAATCTCGTGGTTGGGGAGGTTGCTCCCCCGCTGCGTCAGCGCCATGTACGTCACCGCGCCCGCGATCGGCAGCCGGCCGAAGCGCACGAACAGCGACAGGCCGCCCGAGAACTGATCGAAGTCGCGCGCCAGCTGGGCCTGGCCGTTGGCGATGCGCGCGTAGAGATAGGCGCCGAAGCCGCCCACGTAGATGAGCTCGCTGCGCGTCAGCGGCAGGCCGACGCGCGCCATCACCTGATCAGTGATCGTCGCGTCGCCGAAGTAGATGTTGGCGGCGGGCGCCTGCGACAGCGTCAGCCCCGCGAACCAGGGGACGCGGCTGTAGTTGATCGTGGCGCTCCCGGCCGGGGCCAGCACGCCCGTCCCGTCCAGCTTCACCAGCACCGACGGGCCGGCCTGCAGCAGCGTCGACCACATCGGCGACAGCTCGTGCCGCCACCCGAGCAGCGCCTGCGCCAGGAACGTCTGCCCCTGCGCGAACGTCCCCTGCATCACGGCGGGATCGGTGGCCGTGTACGAATCTCCGACGGAGAGGTCGACCCCGTACAGCTCGCGTCCGAGCAGCAGCGTCCCGCGCAGGAGCATGCTGATCAGCGTCGTCGTCGGCATCGGCATCGCCGCTCCCGGATAGCGCAGCTGCGAAAACGTCAGCAGCTCGGTGTAGCTGTGGCGCGCGTCGGGCTGGTAGCTCATCCCCTCCCCCGCGGTGGTGTTGAGGTACAGCGTCGAGCCGCCAAGGGCCGCCGACGGCGCCACCGTCGTCGGGTTGGCGGGATCGATGTTCGACACCCGCGACAGCTCGCTGTTGAGGGTGAGCTGCAGGCCGAGGCGCGCGGTCGGGTTGAACGACGACGCGATCATCAGCGCGTTGTAGAGGCCGTCGCTCACCGGCACGTCGGTCTCGACGTAGTGGGTCAGCAGGAACCGGTAGCCGATGGCGTGGTTCGCGCGCGGCGTCTGGTAGCGAAGATGCAGCGAACCTCCGGCCGTGCCGAAGGCGTCGCCCGTCGGCGTCGTCCCGTTGGTGGTCAGGGTGGCGTTGTCGGTGGCGCCACCGCCGACGGTGGGCGCGACGGTGGCGAACAGCTGCGCGCGCGCCTGGCCCGCGGCCGCGAGCGACCATGCGACGAGCGCGGCGGCCAGGACCCCGCGCCGGATCACGGAGGCGGCGCGGTCTCGAGCACGAGCACCCAGTCGTTGTAGCTGTCCGCGTGGTTTCCGGACGGCGGCGCGAACGTGTGCGTGCCGGTGTTGGCGATCGGCGATCCGGCGATCGCGGTGAAGGTGCCCGTGGTCGGGTCGTACCAGCGCGCGGTGGCGGCCGCCGCCAGCTTGGTCATGTCGACGACGACGCTGCGCGCGGTCGGGATGTACGTCATGACCAGCGTGCCGTCGGCGACGCGCGCCGTGGTGGCGTAGGTGTTGTCCTGGGCGTTGCCGGTGTCGGCGAAGGTGCCATAGCCCGAGGTGACGACGGTGTGGTTCTGGTCAGGCACCAGCTTCCACCAGGCGCGCGCCTCGAACAGCGATTTCACGTAGGCCATCTGCGGGGCGCCCTTGTCGCCCGCGAAGTTAGTCTTCCAGGTGGCGTTGTCCATCTGGAACACCTCCCAGTGGTTGCCGTAGAACGAGCCCGTCGCGCCGGCCAGGTTCGACCAGTAGTACATGCTGCGGATGTCGTGGGCGTTGGTCAGGTGCGTCCCGTTCTGCATGTTCTCGGCTTCGTAGTTGCCCTCGATCATGATGTTGGGGAGGTGGTTGCTGCGGTTGTAGTCGACGTAGAGCTGCGCGTAGGTCGGGTAATAGGTGTACGTCAGGTTGAGGTCGATGTGGGGCACCCACATCGCGTCGTCGAGCGAGCTCATGTACGTCGGGTAGTCGAGCTCGACGGTCTGCAGGTGGCGCGTGTCCATGTCCTTGATGCCGAGCGCGATCTCCAGGACCAGCCCGTCGTCGGAGGTGGACTGCCAGGCCCGGAAGTCGTTGCCGCTCATCCAGACGATGTTGGGCGAGCTGGCGTAGCGCGATCCCAGGAAGCGCCCGTAGGTGCGGCCGGCGGTCATGCCGTTCGACCGGATGGTGTCGAGGAAGCCGCCGGTCTCGATCGGATCGAGGAACAGCACGATGCCGTGGGCGGCCGCGGCGGAGACGCAAGCGTCGACGCGGGCGAAGAACGACGCGTTCGGCTTGGTGATGTCGGCCTTGCCGTCGCCGGTCGTGCCCGTGAACGGCATGATGCCGTCGTAGGTGGCGCCGTTCGCGCTGCCGCCCGTGTACGTGTTGCACAGCAGGTTGACCCAGGCGGCGTTGAAGCCCTGGGCGGCGCGCATCGAGAAGTACGCGTCCATGTCGGCGGTCGACAGCCGCGTGGTGATGCACTGGGGCGCGTCGCCGGCCGCCAGCCACGGCTTGCCGGCCCCGTCCACGAGGTAGCGCTTGTCGGAGCTGACGCCAATCAGCAGGTTCGGCGAACCGGCGCCTCCGGTTCCGGTCGTCCCGCCCGGGCTCGTGCCGGCGGTGCCGCCACCCTTCCCCGCCGCGCCGCCCGTGCCGGCCTGGCTCGTCCCGCCGGTGCCGCCGCGCCCCCCGGCGCCGCCCGTCCCCGCCTGGCTCGTGCCGCCGCGGCCTCCGGCGCCGCCCGTCCCCGCCTGGCTGGTCCCGGCCGTGCCGCCGCGCCCGCCCGCGCCACCCGTGCCGGCCTGATTCGTCCCACCGCTGCTGCCGCCTTTTCCGGCCGCCCCGGTCGCGCTGCCGCCCGTGCCGCTGGTCCCGTTCGTCCCCGCGTCGCCCGTGCCGGTGCTGCCTGCGCCCCCGCCGCCGGAGGGGTCCGTGCCTCCCGCGCCGCTCGAGCCGGTCGCGCCGCCCGCGCTGCCCGCGTGGCCGCCGGTGCCGCTCGGCGTTCCCGAGCCCGACGAGCAAGCGGCGACCAGCGACGCGCACGCCAACGATAAGAGACGAGTGCGGTTCAGCTTCACGAATACCTCCATCACGCAGAACGAAGCCAAGCTCCCCGAGCTTCCGGGGAGAGTCGGGCGGCTGATTATACGCGCGCCGCCCCGCGGCTAGAAGTGCGTGATGGCCGCGACGGAGGGGACGCCGTTCGTGTTGATGATGAACAGCATGTAGTTGCCCGGCGCGGCCTGGTTGTTCGGCGGCGCCGTCACCGTCAGCGCGCCAGAGCTGGCCGTGAACGACACCGGGATGAAGCGCTGGCCGGTGTTGAAGGTGTGCGTGACGGCGCCGAACCTCATCAGCGTCACCTTCGCGATGCTGGCGGCGTCCGGCGTCAGCACCGTGAACGGCTGTCCGTACTGCAGCGTCGCCGGCGCCGCCGTGATGGTCGGCCGCGCGCCCTTGAACAGGTAGGGCGGCGAGTAGAACTCGTTGTTGAACTGGTCGGTCGGCGCCGTCAGGTCGTCGATGCGGCCGCCGCCCGAGATCCAGACGCGCCCGTCCGGCATCAGCAGCGCGATCGAGTGGTAGAGGCGCGGCGCGTGCATCGACGCGACGATGCGCCAGGTCTCCGTGTCGGGCGACCAGATCTCGGCCGGCAGGACCGCGTTGGCGATGCCCGCGGCGGTGCTGTCCGGCCCGCCGCCCGTCACCAGCACCGCCCCATCGGGCAGCAGCGTCAGCGTGTGGTAGGCGCGCGCGTAGTTCATCGACGCCACCTGCCGCCAGGTCGGCGACGGCAGGCTCATGTCGATGACGTAGGTGGTCGCCACCGACGGCGACACCGCGATGTCGGGATCGGCCGAGCTGCCCGCCTTGATGAACTTCGTGGTGCCGTACTGGGCGGCGCTGCCGCCCGCCACCTGCGGGCCGCCCACCGCGGTCCAGGTGTTGGTGGTGAGGTCGAGCACCTGGCTGACCATCGGCAGCCGGCCCGCCGACGAGACGAAGATCCGCCCGTCGGGCAGCTCGAACGTGTGCGGGTACGTGGGCGGGGCCATCTGCGCCTGCGTCAGCGACGTCCACAGGTCGTTGCTCGGGTCGTAGAGCTCCGAGATGCCGACGTTGCAGCCGTTGCAGGTGCTCTCGCCGCCGATCACGAACATCTTGCCGTTGTGCAGCTGGGTCAACGTCGGGTACCAGCGCGGGTTGTTCATGTCCGGCTCGAGCTCCCAGGCGGTGGTGGCCGGGTTGAAGACGTTGGTGTTCTTCATGCCGAGGTGCGCGCCGCCGTTGTGACCGCCCACCACCATGATGCGGCCGTCGGCCATCTGTTCGATGCCGGTGCAGAAGATGTCCGACGGCGCCGGGACCGCCGTGAACACGTTCGTGGTCGGGTTCCAGACCTTGGCGTTGATCGCCGCGAACGACGGCTGCCCGTCGTACATCATCACGTTGCCGTTCGGCAGCAACGCCGCGTTGACCGAGATCATCGGCATGCTCTGCGTCCCGGAGAAGCTGCCGATCTGGTCGGGGCTGGTGCTGACGAAGGTGACCGTGACCGGCGGCGCGCCGCCGACGTTGCCGACGGTGTCGGAGGCGGTCGCGCCGATCGTGTGGCTGCCCGCCGCGTACGGGGTGGCATCGAACGTGAACTGGTACGGGGGCACCGTGTCCGGCGTCCCGACCACGGTGCCGTCGACCAGCAGCTGAACGCCCGCGACGCCCGACGGGTCGCTGGCGGCGATGGTGACGGTCACGGTGCCGCTCAGGTTCGAACCGGCGGCGGGCGCGTTGACGCTGACGACGGGCGGGGTGGTGTCGTTGGGCGGGGGCGCGCTGCCCGCCGCGCGGAAGCCGACCATCTGCATGACCCAGCCGCCCGCGAACAGCAGCGACGAGCTGGCGCCGTACGTACCGACGGTGGTCACCACGCGATCCGCGGCCATGTCGCCGTCCGGGTCCGTGATGATGCGGCTGGTGAAGCCCGAGCCGGCGGCCGTCACGCCGGTCTCGACCAGGTTGCCGGTCACCAGCAGATCCATCGCGTTGGTCGTCGCCACGTTCGGCGTCGAGGTCGTCGCGGTGGTCCCGGTGCCGCCCGCCACCACGTCGACCGGGTTCGACGGGTCGACGTTGTGGTACTGCAGAATCCGGATATCGGGGAAGGCCGCGCCGACGTTGAACGTCACCGTCACGCTGTTCGAGACGGCGGCCTTGATGTTGGCGGCGTAGTAGATCGACTGCGACACGCGGCCCGGCAGCACGGTCGGTCCGATGGCGAGCTGATAGGTGTTGCCGGCCGTGTCGGTGACGGTACCGACCAGCGCCGTCCCGTCGTTCCAGCCGACGATGACGACGTTCAGATCACCGGCGGCCTGCGCGGCCGTGAACGGCACGGTGACGCTGGTCGACGGCGCCTGCGGACACTTGTAGGTGCCCTGCACGAAGTTGGGCGGCGAGCTGTTCACCTGGGTGGTCGCGGCGGCGACGTTCGTGTACGGCCCGAGGTTGCCGGCGCGGTCGTTGGCGCGGACGCGGTAGTTGTAGACCGTCCCGCTGGCGAGGCCGGTGTCGCCGAAGGTCGTGCTGGCCGAGGTGCCGACCTCGGCGAAGGCGGTGCAGCTCGCGCCCTGGCAGCGCTCGACGCGGTAGCCGGTGACCGCCGTGTCGTCGGTCGCCGCCGTCCACACCAGGTTGATCTGGCTGGTCGAGATGGCGGTGGCGCTGAGCGCGCCGGGCGCGCTGGGCGGCGTGTTGTCCGACCACGGCGTGCGCACGCCGGAGACGTTCGAGTACGCGCCGAGGTTGCCGGCCGCGTCGGTGGCGCGCACGCGGTAGTTGAAGAACGTCCACTCGGGCAGGCCGGTGTCGTTGAACGCGGTGGCGGTGGTGGTGGTGTACGGCGCGAACGTGGTGCAGCCGGTCCCCTGGCAGCGCTCGATCAGGTAGTTGGTGACGCCCGTATCGTCGGTCGCCGCCGTCCAGGTCAGGTTGATCTGGCTGAACGAGACCGCCGTCGCGGTCAGGTTCGCCGGCGCGGTGGGCGGCTGGACGTCGCCGGTCCCGGCCGCCGCCACGTTCGAGTACGGACCGAGGTTGCCGGCCGCATCGGTGGCGCGCACGCGATAGCTGAAGCTGGTCGAGCCGCCCAGCCCCGTGTCGGCGAACGCCGTCCCGCCGCTGGTGGCGATCTGCGCGAAGTTGCCGCAGCCGACGCCGGCGCAGCGTTCGACGAGGTAGCCGGTCACCGCGACGTTGTCGGTGGCGGCGCCCCAGGTCAGGTCGATCTCGTTCGAGCCGCCCAGCGCGGCGGTCAGCGCGGACGGCGCCGTGGGCGCCTGCGTGTCGAGCGGCGCGCTGGTGGTCGCCGAGGCCGTGTTCGAGTACGCGCCCAGGTTCGCGGCCGCGTCGGTCGCCCGCACGCGATAGCTGTAGCTGGTTGCGCCCGTCAGCCCGACGTCGTTGAACGACGTCGCGGTGCTGGTCCCGACCTGCGCGAAGCTGCTGCAGCCTGCGCCCTGGCAGCGCTCGATCAGGTAGTTGGTGACGCCGACGTTGTCCGTCGCGGCCGTCCAGGTCAGGTTGATCTGGCTCGACGACGCCGCGGTCGCCGCCAGCGAGGCGGGCGCGCCGGGCGGCGTGGTGTCGGTGGGCGGCGGCGCGCTGCCGGCCCCGCGGAAGGCGACCACCTGCATGACCCAGCCGCCCTGGAAGCTGAGCGGCGCGGTCGCCGTGTACGAACCCGTCGCCGACACCACCCGGTCCTCGGCGTTGTCGCCGTCAGGGCTGGTGACGATGCGGCTCGTGAAGCCGCTGCCCGCGCCGGTCACGCCGGTCTCGACGACGGCGCCCGCCACCAGCAGGTCGACGGCGTTCGTCGTGGCGATCGCCGGCGCGGTGGCGGTGGCGGTGGTGCCGCTGGCGCCCGCGCTGACGTCGACCGAGCCGGTACCCGAGACGTTGTGGTACTGGAGGATGCGCACGTCGACGAACGGCGCCGCCGGGCTGAACGTCACCGTGACCGTGTTGGTCGCCGCCGCGTTGATGTTCCCCGCGTAGTAGATGGACTGCGACAACCGGCCGGTCAGGCCGGTCGGCCCGATCGCCTTCTGGTAGGTGTTGCCCGCGCTGTCGGTGACGGTCCCGACCGCCGCGGTGGTGTCGGTCCAGGCGACGAGGACGACGTTGAAGTCGCCCGCTGCCTGCGCCGCCGTGAACGCCACGCTGACGCTGGTCTGGGCCGTCTGCGGGACGGCGCTGTTGCCCTGCACGAACGCGGGCGGCGCGGTGTTCACCTGCGTCGTCGCGCTGGCGGTGCCCGAGTACGGCCCCAGATTGCCGGCGGCGTCGGTGGCGCGCACGCGGTAGCTGTAGCTGGTGCCGCTCACGAGGCCGTTGTCGCCGAACGACGCGGCCGCCGAGGTGCCGACCTGCGCGAAGGTGCTGCAGCCCGCGCCCTGGCACCGCTCGACCCGGTATTGCGTCACGCCGACGTTGTCGGTGGCGGCCGTCCAGGCGAGCGCGATCTGGCTGGCCGAGCCGGCCGTCGCGGTCAGGTTGGCGGGCGCCGTCGGCGGCGTCGTGTCCGGGGTCGGCGTCGCCGCCGTGGCGGTGTTGGAATCCGCGCTCTGGTTGCCGGCCCCGTCGGTGGCGCGCACCCGGTAGCTGTAGCTGGTGCCGACCGCCAGGCCCGCGTCGACGAAGCTGAGCAGGGTCGCGGTGCCGACCTGCGAGAAGCTGCTGCAGCCGATGCCGTCGCAGCGCTCGACCAGGTAGCCGGTGACGCCGACGTTGTCGGTCGCCGCCGTCCAGGCCAGGTTGATCTGCGTCGCGGACGCGACCGTGGCCGTCAAGCTGGCGGGCGCGGTGGGCGGCTGCATGTCGACGAACGCGCTCGTCGTCGCGCTGGCGGTGTTCGAGTACGGCCCCAGGTTCACCGCCGCGTCGGCGGCGCGCACCCGGTAGCTGTAGCTGGTGGTCTGCGCCAGGCCGCTGTCGCTGAAAGAGAGCCCCGTGGCGGTGCCGATCTGCGCGAAGTTGCTGCAGCCCGCGCCCGTGCAGCGCTCGATCCGGTACTGCGTGACGCCGACGTTGTCGGTCGCGGCCGTCCAGGCCAGGTCGATCTGGCTCGACGAGGCGGCCGTCGCCGTCAGGCCGCCGGGCGCCGCCGGCGGCTGCGTGTCGACGAACGGCGTGCTGGCCGTCGCGGTGTTCGAATTGGCGCTCTGGTTGGCGGCCGCGTCGATCGCGCGCACCCGGTAGCTGAAGGTGTCGCCCGTCGGCAGCCCCATGTCGGCGTAGCTGGTCGCCGCGCTGGTGCCGATCTGGGCGAAGCCGCTGCAGCCCGCGCCCTCGCAGCGCTCGATGATGTAGCCGGTGACGCCGACGTTGTCGGTCGACGCCGTCCAGGCGAGGTTGATCTGCGTCGACGACGCGACGGTCGCCGTCAGGCTGGCCGGCGCGCTGGGCGGCTGCGTGTCGACGAACGCGTTGGTCGTCGCCGACGCCGTGCCCGCGTACGGCCCCAGGTTCGCGGCCGCGTCGGTGGCGCGCACGCGGTAGCTGTAGCTGGTCGACGGCGTGAGCCCGCCGTCATTGAACGACGTCGCGGTCGCGGTGCCGACCTGCGCGAAGTTGCTGCAGCCCGCGCCCTGGCAGCGTTCGATCAGATAGCCGGTCACCGCGGTGTCGTCGGTCGCCGCCGTCCAGGCGAGGTTGATCTGGCTGGAGGACGCCGCCGTCGCCGTCAGCGATCCGGGCGCGGTGGGGGCCGTGGTGTCGCCGCCGATGACCGCCGCCTTGAACGCCGCCAGCTGCATCACCCAGTTGTCGGGGAAGCTGAGCGGCGCCGTCGCGGTCTGCGCGCCGGCCGCCGTCACCACGCGATCCTCGGCGAGATCGCCGTCGGGAGAGGTGATGATCCGGCTGGTGTAACCCGAGCCCGCGCCGGTGGTGCCGGTCCAGACCATGTTGCCGGCGACGAGCAGATCGTTGGCGTTGGTCGTCGTCACCGCGCCGCTGCTGCTGGTGCCGTTGTTGCCGTTGCCGCCCACCGCAACGTCGAGCGGCGCGTTGCGATCGATGCCGCTGTACTCGAGCACGCGCAGGTCGACGTAGACCGCGGGCTGGCTGAAGACGACGGTGACGGTGTTGCCGCCCGCCGCGGCGGCGGCGATGTTCTTCGCGTAGTAGATCGACTGCGACAGCGCGCCCGGCCGCTGCGTCGGCCCGATCGCCAGCTGGTAGACGTTGCCCTTCGAGTCGCTGATCGACGTGACGGCCGCCGTCGTGTCGTTCCAACCAACGATTGCAACGATCAGGTTGCCGCTCGTTTGCGCGGCATTGAACGTCGCCGCAACGTTTGCTTGCGGCGTTTGCGGCAGCGCGCCGCCCACCTGCACGAAGGCCGGGGTCGCGGTGACCGCCGACTGCGCCGTCGACACGCCGTCGCGATCACCCGCACATCCGGAAAACCAGGGAACCAGGATCGCGGAAGCAAAACAACACGCGAAAACTCTCAACGACCTTGCGGACCGCGGACTAGTGGCCATTCGCTCCCCCAAATGTGTGCTCTACCGTACGGGAGGCGAAGCCGACTTGTCTACACAAGACGACATGAAACGACAACCTGTCACAGAAACTGACTTCTCCCCCTGCGTCATCCCTAACGGGCCCACGGAGGAATATTTCCGACCAGTTCTGTTAACGGCCGGCCGGTTCGTTGCGCCGCAACCAGTTGGCGGTGGCGCCAAATGGTGTAAAGCACGGGAAGCACTTCGAGAGTCAAGAACGCGCTGGTCAGGATTCCCCCCAGCATTGGGGCGGCAACGCGACGCATGATCTCGCCGCCCGGCCCCTCGGCCCACAGAAGTGGTACAAGACCGGCGGTCATCGTCAGCACGGTCATCAACTTGGGGCGGAGGCGGCGGATCATCCCCTCCGCATGGGCCCCGACGATGTCGTCGCGGCTGGCGATGCGGCCCTCGCGCAGGCGCCGGTGGAACGCCTCGTCGATGTAAACGACCATGACGACGCCGGTTTGCATCGCCAGACCGACCACCGACAGCAGGCCCACCCAGACCGGCGCCGAGAGCGGATAGCCGAGCGCCACCAGCGTCCAGACGCTGCCGACGAGCGCGAACGGGACCGAGACCAGCACGATCAACGCCTCGATAAGGCTGCGGAATTGGAGCAGCAGCAGCGCCAGCATCGACAGCACCACCGCCGGGATGATCCAGAGCAGCCGGCGCTGGCCGGCCATCAGCAGCTGGTACTGCCCGGTCCATTCGATGCGCTCGCCGGCGCCGATGGCCAGCTCGCCGGCGCTGACCGCGTGATCAATCTCACGCCGAGCGCGCGCGACGTAGCCGCCCACGTCGATCCCATCTTCTAGATCGACCAGCACGGTGGCCGTCAGCTCCCCGCCCTCGCTGCGGAGGCCGGCCGGCGACGTCTTCCAGAACGACCGCCCCACCAGCCCCAGCGCCACCGGTGGCCCGTCGCCGGCCCGCCCCGCCCGCACCGTCGTCTCGCGCAGCTGGTCGGCCGGGCCGAAGGCGTTCTCTTCGGGGATCAACCGCACCGGCAACCGCCGCCCCTCCGCGCTCGCCTCCCCGACCCATCCGCCGGCGAGCACCAGATCCGCCGTCGCGCGCGCGCGCGCGGCGTCGACGTCGAGGCGGGCGGCCGCCGTGGCGTCGATCGCGAGCGCGAGCCGGGTCTCGCCCCCCAGCGACTCGAACGTCGCGCTGCGCGTCCCCGGCACCCGCA
>DATBHU010000786.1:0-1949 GCA_036557265.1 Polyangia bacterium | reverse complement strand
CTGCCGCCCGTTCCGACGGTGCCGCTCGTCCCACCGCTGCCGGTCGTGCCCGCCGCGCCGCCCGCCCCGGTCGTTCCAGCCGTGCCGGTGGCCATCGGCTTCACGCAGGTGCTGGAGAGACAGACGAGGCCCGTGTTGCAGGTGCCGTTGCCGTAGCAGGGCCCGCGCTCGGCGCCGGCGGCGGGACCGCCGCTCCCGCCGCCGCAGCCCGCGAAGACGATCGCCACCAGCGCACAGACCGACCAGCAGACGGACGACGAAGCGATTCTGGACAAGAAGGAACCTCCGCGACGAAGACTCAGCCCACGACCGGCGACGTCACGGCGCCCACCGCCGCCGACGACACCGACGCCGCGTACTTCGCCATGACGCCCGTCTTGTAGCGCGGCGCGGGCGCCTTCCACCCCGCGCGGCGCGTCTCGAGATCGGCGGCGACGTCGATGCGCCGCGCCTCGACGTCCAGCGTGACCTGATCGCCGTCCTTCACGAACGCGATCGGCCCGCCCACCTGCGCCTCGGGCGCGACGTGGCCGACCATGAAGCCGTGGGTGGCGCCCGAGAAGCGGCCGTCGGTCAGCAGCACGACGCTGTCGTCCAGCTTCTGTCCGACCAGCGCGCCCGTCACCGCCAGCATCTCGCGCATGCCCGGGCCGCCCTTCGGCCCCTCGTAGCGGATGATGATGACGTCGCCCGCCTTGATCTCGCGCCGCTGCACCGCCGCGAAGCACGCCTCTTCCGAATCGAACACGCGCGCCGGACCGGTGTGCTTGCGCCGTCCATGTCCCGCCAGCTTCACGACCGAACCTTCCGGCGCCAGCGTCCCGCGCAAGATCGCGAAGCCGCCCGTCGGCGACATCGGCTTGTCGAGCGGCCGCAGCACCTCCTGCCCGGGCGTCTCCTTCGCCTCCGCCGCCTCGGTCGCGATGCTGCGGCCGGTGACCGTCAGGCCGTCCTTGAGCAGCCCCGCCTGCGCCATCCGGGCCGCCACCAGCCGGACGCCGCCCGCCTTCTCCAGATCGGCCGCCATGAAGCGGCCGCCCGGCACCAGGTCCGCCAGCGTCGGCGTCCTGGCCGCGATCGCGTCGAAGTCGTCGATCGTCAGCGCGATCCCCGCCTCGCGCGCGATCGCCAGCAGGTGCAGCACGGCGTTGGTCGAACCGGCCGTGGCCGCGACCGCGGTGATCGCGTTGTCGAACGCGGCGCGCGTCAGGATCTTGCTCGGCCGCAGATCGTCGGCGACCAGGCGCATGACGATCTCGCCCGCGCGGAAGGCGGCGCCGCCCTTGCGCGGGTCGACCGCCGGGACGTCGTTGAGGCCCATGGGCGACAGGCCGAGCATCGCGCCCGCCATCGCCATCGTGTTGGCGGTGAACTGGCCGCCGCACGCGCCCGCGCCCGGGCAGGCGACGTCTTCCAGCGCGCGCAGCTCGCTCTCGGTGATGCGCCCCGCAGCGCACGCGCCCACCGCCTCGAACACGTTCTGGATCGTGACCGCCTGGCCGCGGAAGTTGCCCGGCAGGATCGTCCCGCCGTACAGCATCACGCCCGGCAGGTCCAGGCGCGCCAGCGCCATCATCGTCCCCGGGATGGTCTTGTCGCAGCCCGACAGCGCGACCACGCCGTCGCACATCGCGCCGCGCACCGCCAGCTCGATCGAATCGGCGATCACCTCGCGCGACACCAGCGACGCCCGCATCCCCTCCGTCCCCATGCTGATGCCGTCCGAGACGACGACGGTGTTGAACTCGATGGGCGTGCCGCCCGCGGCGCGAATCCCTTCCTTGACCTTCGCGCCGAGCTCCCGCAGGTGCAGGTTGCAGGGCGTCGCGTCGGTCCAGGTGTTCGCCACCGCGATGAGCGGCTTCTCCAGATCCGCGTCGTTGAGCCCGGTCGCCTTCAGCATCGCCCGCGCCGGCGCGCGGTTGATGCCCTTCTTGATCGCGTCGCTT
>DATBHU010000785.1:0-10720 GCA_036557265.1 Polyangia bacterium | reverse complement strand
GGTGGCGCTCGGCGTCGCGGCGCGCGGCGACGGCAAGTTCGACCTCGCGCGCAAGGCGTACGAGCGCGCGCTCGACATCGAGCCCGACTACCCGCCCGCGCTGTACAACCTCGGCGTCCTCTACATGGACTTCGACAAGGTGCCGGCCAAGGCGAAGGACTACCTGACCCAGTACACGCAGGCGGTCGGCAACGACGATCCGAAGCGCGCCGACGCGGTCTCGCGCCTCAAGGAGCTGAAGTGATGAAGCGCCTGGCGCTGGTCGTCGCCGCCATCGGCAGCATTGGCTTGCTGCTCGGGTCCGCGCCCGCGTTCGCGCAGAAGCCGGCCAAGCGCAAGCCGGCGGCGCACGCCGCGTCCAAGAAGTCGGCGCCGCCCGCCTCGGCCCCCAAGGAGCGAGCGCCCAGCGCGGCGTCGTCGGCGTCTTCGGATTCCGGAGATTCGTCTTCTTCCAACGACAGCGACGACTCGTCGGGAGGCGGCGAGACGGCCGCAACGACGCCCGCGCCCTCGGGCGGCAAGGTGAAGAGCAAGACCTACACGTTCGGCGCGATGGACGTCGAGGGAAAGCTCAAGACCCCGCAACTGTTGTACTTCCTCAACAGGGTCAAGATGGAGCTGGATATGTCCGCTCCCGACAAGCGTTCGTTCATGAAGGAGTTGCAGCAAAGTGCCGATGACAAGAACTTGTGATCAGCCATTGATCTGATCGGATAGGTACGCCTTTGGCCTCAAGCCCACTCACACGCCCGCTGCCTCCGCCGTCCGGTACCCCCCGGAAGCCGCCGAGCCCGCCGCCCGCCTTCGGCCACGCCGAGCCGGCCCAGCACGCGCCGCTCGGCTACCGCGCGGCGCTGCAGGTGGCGGTGATCTGGCGCGGCCAGATCCTCGGCTACAAGCTGCTGCGGCGCCGCCGCAAGGTGACCGTCGGCTCCAGCAAGCGCTGCACCTTCATCACGCCGCGGCTGGCGAATCAAGCCCGCTTCGTGCTGCTCGCGCCCAAGCGAAGGGACGACGGCTACGTCCTGCGCATCGCGCCCGAGCTCAAGGGCGATCTGGTGCTGGGCGGGACGGCGACGTCGCTGACCGACGTCGCCTCCAGCGAGATCGATCTGGCGCGCGGCGATCGCGCCAAGCTGACGTTCGCCGACGGCAGCGACCTGCGCGTCGAGATCCGGTGGGTCGACCCGCCCGAGCACGTGCCGCGCCCGCGCGTCGACGACCCGGAGATGATCCAGTACATGCTCGGCACGAGCATCGTGCTCGGCATCTTCGCGACCATCCTGGTCTTCATGTGGGAGAAGGCCGAGCCCCGGCCGCCGCTGGCGCTCAGCCCGGAGCGCGTCGTGAAGATCGAGGCGCCCCAGGCGGAGGAGTTCCAGAAGAAGCAGAAGAAAGAAGCCGAGAAGGCGGAGTCGAACAGCAAGGAGAAGGAGGGCCAGACCAAGCGCGCCAAGGAGAAGGCGGGCAAGCTGGGCCGCGACGACTCCAAGCTGAAGGACACCGTCATCCCGAAGGGGCGCGAGGACATCCTGCGCGAGAAGGTCCAGAAGATCGGCATCCTCTCCGTCATCGGCAAGGACAAGGCGCCCGGCTCCGGGCTGTCCAAGCTGTTCGCGCAGAACAACGACGTCGAGCAGGCGGTGGCCGGCATGGCGGGCGCGCGCATGCAGGTCGGTCACGGCGCGGGCGGCCTGACGTCCAGCGGCTCCGGCCCGGGCGGCGGCGGCACCGGCTACGGCCACATCTACGGCGCCGGCAACCTGGACACGGGCGGCCGCGGCACGCACGGCAAGGGCCGCGGCCCCAAGCTCGCCGAGCGCGGCGAGCACGAGGTGTCGGTCGGCATGGGGAGCGGCGCCGGCGACACCGACGGCTCGCTCTCCAAGGAGCAGATCAACAAGGTCGTCCGCGCCCACCTGGCGGGCGTCAAGTACTGCTACGAGAAGGAGCTGCAGCACAAGCCGACGCTGTCCGGCGGCATCGACGTGTTCTGGGTGATCCAGCCCGACGGCACCGTCAGCAAGGCCAACGTGAAGAACACCACGATGGGCGACGCCGCCGTCGAGGGCTGCATCCTTCGCCAGGTCAAGCAGTGGCAATTCCCGAAGGCGCCCGCGCAAACGATCGTCGGGCGTTATCCCTTCATCTTCAAAGGCGGATAAAAGGGGGCAGTCATGACGAAGCACGATGACAGGAGATGTTGTGGCCTGATCGGGCTTGCGTTGCTGGGAGCGGGAGCGCTCGGCTGCTCGGAGCTGAACACGCCGCTCTACTTCAAGGGAGACACGTTCGTCGCAGTCGGCAACGAAGACACGCTGCCGATGGGCAGCGTGACGCTGCGGTTCCGCGCGCCGACGGACCAGGAGCAGAAGCAGCTCGACGCCGAACGGGACGCCAAGGGCTACGACATGGACATCCCCTGGGTTTCGCGCGACAAGGTTCACGTCGAGGTCTCCTACAAGGTGACGTACCGGTGCCCGACCCCGGACGAGATGCCCGACTTCGACCAGGGGATGTGCAAGGACCTTCCGCCGACCGGAACCTTCACGCTGATGGTCGACGGCGCCAGCCAGTACACCAAGTACGACACGCAGATGGTTTCGGCCGCCTTGCAGCAGGGCCCCAACGATCCGCCCACCTTCTTGCCGCTCATTCCGACGGTGCCGCAGATGCTGGCGCCCGGCCAGAGCTACAGCGGCGTCGTGCGCGAGGACGACTTCGCCGAGGGCGAGGTGGATATGGACGCGCTCGGACGCTGGAACGATCCGAACCCCGCCAGTCCGACCTTCGCCGGCGTGCTGATCAACCGCTCCGAGGTGTCGCCCCACATCGGCATGGGCATGGTGCCGGGCTTCTCGATCAACCAAGTGGGTCAGGCCGAGTTCAATCCGAACGTGCTGGTCGTGCCGGCGATGATCGAGGTGGACCTGCGCCTCAAGAGCGACGTCCCGATGGCCGTCGAATATTTCGTGCGCGTGCGCGACGACGACGACCGGCTCTGGCACAACGATTCCGATCCCAGGTTCGATTTCACTCCCACGTTGTTCCAACCGCCTGCGATGATGTGACCGTGGCCGACCGTTGAGCCTTTGACCTTGCGACGACTCGCACAGCTGATGGCGGCAGCATTGGCGACGTCCTGTCTGTTCGGCGCCGCGCCCGCGCTCGCGCAGGTGACGTCCGAACCGAGCGCGGTCGTGTTCCCCGATCCGGCCAAGTTCGCGACCGGCCTCTACACCGAGGGCGAGTTCGGCGGCCTGTGGTTCAACGGGCCGGCCGGCAACGACATCGGCGCCGGGTTCGCGGTCGGCGCGCGCGTCGGCTACGACTTCGCCCGTTTCTTTGCGCTCCAGGCCCACGTGGTCGGGTCGACGCACCAGACGCAAGGCGACTCCGCGGTGGCGGGGCAGCTGCTGCAGATGTACCAGGGGACGGTCGAGGCCAAGGCGACGCTGCGGCTCGTGCAGCTGTCGTTCTTCGTCGAGGGCGGCATCGGCCTGGCGCGCATGTCGAGCAACCTGCTGTTCGCGCTCGGCATCGCCCGCTACCGCACCGGCCTCACGGCGGGCGGGGGCGGCGGCCTCGACTACCACTTCCTGTCGCGCCATTTCTCGGTCGGGCTGCGCGGCGGCTACTACGTGCTGACCGAGGTCCACAACAGCCGGGACGGGATGGTCACCACCTACCTGAGGTACACGTTCTGATGCGCGGGTTGGTGATCGCCCTGGGCACGCCGGCGCTGCTCGCCCTCGCCTGTCAGACCGTCGACCTCGGCCAGCCGCCCTCCGACATCAACGCCTGCCGTCCGAGCCAGAGCTACTACGTCTTCGGGACGTCGGCCGACGGCGGCGTCGACGACGCCGGCTCGAACATGGGCATCTGGACGGACATCCTGAGCAAGGACTTCGGCGGCAAGCACTGCAGCGACCAGGCCTGCCACGGCAGCGGGTCGACGAACTCGCTGCGGCTGACCATGCCGACCTGCCTGCCCTTCACCGGTTGCACCATCCCCATCCCGCTGATGATGGAGTGGGCCGACAACTACCGTTCGACGTCGGAGCAGATGAACTGCTCGAACGTCATGTCGAGCAAGCTGATCGAGTACCCGTCAGGCATCTTCCCCGGCCACGCCGGCGGCAAGCTGTTCGAGCCCGACGGGCCCGAGGCGCAGATCATCATTCGCTGGGTGGGCGCGCAGCCGTGAAGTGGTTGGCCGCCCTGGTGCTGGTGGTGGCGACGACGTCGGTGGCGCGCGCCGACGACCAGGCGCTGGTGCGCGTGATCGCCGAGGCCGCGTCGGTCCGCACCGGCCCGGGCTTCGGCTACCGGACGGTCTACCGCGCCAACCAGGGCGAGGTGCTGACGGTGATCGGCCGCGCTACGCACGATCACTGGTTCCGCGTCGAGCTGCCCGACGGCACCTACGGCTGGGTGCTGGGCGACGAGGTGTTCCCGCTGGACGTCGACACGGCGGCGGCGCACGAGGGGCCGTCCATCTGGCGGCGGATGAGCCACGCGGTGTTCTCGCCGTCGCCGCTGACGCTCGAGAACGTCACCTTCGCGTTCTCGGCGGGCATCCTGGGGGGCGACGGCATGTTCCTGTTCCGGCCCGCGGTGCTGCTGGCGCCGCACGTCGCGCTGGAGGCGACGGTGGGCGAGACGGTCGGCAACCAGGCCGACGTCATCTACACGGCGGGCGGCTTCAACGCCTACCTGTTCCCGGCGTCGCCCATCACGCCGTTCGTGGGAGGGGCGGCCGGGGGCGCGTTCGGGCGCAAGAAGGCTGACCAGTTCGCGATCCAGACCGGCAACTACTCGATGGTGAACGTCGGCGGCGGTCTGGTGATGTCGTTCAAGAAGCGGATCTCGGTGCGTGGCGACGTCCGCCACTACGTGATCTTCAGCGCCGACCACACCCAAAGAATCCAGGAGTACTCCGGTGCATTGGCTGTCTACTTTTAGGATTGCGCTGATCGGAGCCGCCTTGACCGTCGGCGGCTGCTCGATGTCCAAGTGGACGGTCAAGCCGCACCAGCGCGAGCTGCTAGCCGACAAGATCATGCAGCTCGACGCCGAGGCGCAGGAGCGCGAGGCCGAGGAGCACGTGCTCGCCAACCGCGAAGGCGCCATCGGCGGCACCGGGACCTCCGGCGGAGGCTGTGGTTGCAACTGAGCTCCCCCAGATCGATCGCGCTGCTGGCCGCGGCCCTGTCGTTCGGCGCCGGCGTCGGCGTGGCGCGGCGCGCGCGCGCCAACACCGCCGAGGTGGCGGCGCGCACGACCATGTTCGACGAGCCGTCGACCAAGAACGAGGGCGTCCGGGTGATCCACCCGCAGGTCGACGCGACAGCCACCGTCGCCTCCACGGTCAACTTCGCGCTCGGCTATTCGGCCGACGTCGTCACCGGCGCGACGCCCGCCACCTTCGACACGGTGTCGGCCGCCACCAAGTTCAGCGACACCCGCCACCTGTTCCACGGCGGCATCGGCTTCGAGAAGGCTGACGGCGGCATCGCCTTCTCGGGCGCCTACGGCTTCGAGAGCGACTACAAGTCGATCGTCATCTCGGGCAACACGCACCACGATCTCTACGAGCACAACTTCACGCTGGCGCTCGCCTACTCGCACAACTTCGACAGCGTGTGCGACAACGACAACTCGGCCGCCGCCGGCCTGCCCCTGGATCGCATCGCGCTCAGCTCGTCCGCGGGCTGCTTCACGAGCCAGATGGGCTACGTGACGCACAAGCTGAACATCGACACGTTCGAGCCGTCGCTGTCGTGGACGATGACGCCGCGCCTGGTGGTCCAGGGCGGGGCCACCATCCAGATCCTCGACGGCTTCCAGGCGAACCCGTATCGCAAGGTGCTGGTGGGCAGCCAGAACCGCACGCCGCAGGAGCACCTGCCCGACTTCCGGCAGCGCTACGCGCTGTTCGCCCGCCTGGCGTACGCGCTCCCCGAGCTGCGCGCGTCGCTGCTGGCGATGGTGCGCGGCTACGACGACAGCTGGGCCGTCCGCGCCATCACCGGCGACGTGACCGCCACCAAGTACGTCGGCCAGAACCTGCTGGTGTCGGGGCGCGCCCACTACCACCTGCAGGGCGGCGCCAGCTTCTACCGCGACGCCCTCGGCTATCAGACGCTGGGCCCGGCCGGGCAGTACTGGACGGGCGACCGCGAGCTGTCGCCGATGGGCAACTACCTGCTCGGCGGCAAGGTCGCCTTCTTCCGCCGCCCCCAGCAGGAGCGCTCCTCCTGGTTCGTCGAGATCGAGCTGGGCGCCAAGTACGAGATCCTGCTCTACCGCCCGGAGTCGCCGTTCGCGCCCAACGCCGACCGCAAGTTCGCGCACATCATCCAGGGCGCGGCGGCCATGCGGTTCTAGCTGCACTCGCGCGAAGCGCGAGTGTGCGGCTATTTCTCGAATGTTCTAGGATTGCCGCGTGAATCGGCGAGACGCGTGCAAGGTGCTGCTCGCCGTCGCTGCGACCGGATGCCGGCGTCCGGCATCCAAGCCAGCCGGTAAAGCCATGACCACGATCCCAACCCCGACCGCCACTGCCGACAAGATGCCCGTCATCTTCCTGGCCCACGGCTCGCCGCTGCTGCTCGACGACGCCGGCTGGGTGCGCGAGCTGGGCGCCTGGGCCGCCGCCATGCCGCGTCCCAAGGCCGTGCTGATGCTGTCGGCGCACTGGGTCGACCGGCCGATCACGCTGGGCGCGACCCGGTCCGTGCCGCTGGTCTATGACTTCTACGGCTTCCCCGCGAAGTACTACCAGACCACCTACCCGGCGCCGCCCGCACCGGAGCTGGCGGCGCGCGTGCGCGCGCTGCTCCACGCCGAGCCGGTCGCTCAGGATCCCGAGCGCGGGCTCGACCACGGCGCCTACGTACCGCTGGTCGCGATGTATCCGGACGCCGACGTGCCGGTGCTGCAGGCGTCGCTGCCGTCGCTCGACCCGACCACGCTGCTCTCGCTCGGGCGGTCGCTCGCGCCGCTGCGCCGCGAGGGCGTGCTGATCGTCGGCAGCGGCTTCCTGACCCACAACCTGCGCACGGTCGACTTCCGCCCCGACGCGCCGACGCCGGCCTGGGCGTCGGAGTTCGACACGTGGGCGGGCGACGTGCTGGCCCGCCGCGACGTCGACGCGCTGCTGGACTACCGCGCCAGGGCGCCCGGCGTGCGCATGGCGCTGCCGACGCACGAGCACTTCGTGCCCGTGGTGGTGTCGATGGGCGCGGCCGTCGACGACAGCGCCGCGACGGCGCGCTTTCCGATCACCGGCTTCGCCTACGGCACCGCCACGCGCCGATCGGTGCAGTTCGGCTGACCGGCAGGGCGCGGGCCCATTAGAATCGACGGCGTCATGACGTCATGGCGCCCTGTCCTGTCTGGTCTCCTGGTCTCGACGGCGCTCGCCGCGTGCGCGGGCGGCGGCGGCGGCGCGGGCAGCACGGCCGGCAGCTCCGGCGGAACGAGCAGCGGCGGAACCGGCGTCGCGGGGAGCGCTGGCGGCGCCGCGGGCGCGAGCGCGGGCAGCGGCGGCGCCGCCGCGGCAGGCGCGGGCGGAGCTGGGACGGGCGGCGCGGCGGCCGGCAACGGCGGCGCGACCGGCGGCACCGGCCCCGGCACGGGCGGCAGCGGCGGAACGGCCCCCACCGGACCGTGCGACTTCGCGGGCAAGATCATGTGCGACGACTTCGAAGCCGATCCGCTGGGGATGAAGCCGACGGGCGGCCCGTGGGCCACCTCGCAGTGCTTCGCGACCGGCTTCACGCTGCAGGTCGACGGCACGCAACACAAGAGCGGCGCCCGCTCGCTGGTCAGCCAGGGCGTCCCGTACGGCGACTGCATGCTGCACGCGGATCTGGGGACCGTCAGCGACTTCTGGGTGCGCGCCCAGGTCCGCTGGGCGGCCGGCGCCGCCAACCAGTTCACCGCCCACGAGGTGAGCGCCTTCGAGTTGACGCCGACCATGAGCACCGACGATCCCGGCATCCGCGTCGGCTTCCGGGGCGACAACTCCTGCCAGCCGACCGGCGTCGAGGTGAACATCACCGGCGGCCAGGAGCAGACCGGCTGCACCGGCTTCCAGCCGCAGGCTGACACCTGGACCTGCTTCGAGCTGCACGTCGTCCGCGACACCGGCGACAACAGCACGACCGCCGACCTGTTCATCGACGGCGCCGACCAGTCGTATCACGTGCACGGCACCCCCTCCGACACCGTCGTCAACCCGAACCCCGCCGTCTGGCGCTACCTGCGCCTCGGCACGCGCTCCTACTCCAACGCCTATCCCTCCAACGTGTACGTCGACGACATCGCCGTCGGCACCCAGCGTATCGGGTGCAACTGACCGCCCGACGAGCCTGGCGACCGCTGATCGTCGCGGCGGCCGGCATCAGCGTTCTGGCCGGGGCCGCCTGGATCGCGTGGTACTTAGCGATCGGACGCGAAACGAAAGACACGACGGTCTCGTTGACGATCTCGCGCGCGCTCGCCGACGCCGGCGTCAAGCTGGCATGGGACGGCGACGGTCTGAAGACCGTACCGCTGCGGCCGGGCGATCAGCATTTTCCGGGCTTCTACGGCGCCAACAGCGTCCTGCTGCTCTGCCCGCCGGCGGAGCACCCAATCGACATGTTCGGTTGGGCCAGCACCAACTGGCGTCACGGGATCGATACGCGCATCGCGTGCGGCGGCACGGTCGACCAGATCAAGTGCGCCTTCACGTCCGGCGGCGTGACGACCTGGATCTGCACGACGTGCGCGCGCCATGACCCGCTGCACGCGAGCTGGCGCTGCGCTCCGTGACAACGGCTTGCGCGGCCGATCGCTGGATCGTAGCGTCCGGCCGTGGTCGGTCGCGCGCACGGCATCGTGAAGGCGGCGTTGCTGGCGCTGTCCGCCGCCGCCGCGTCGTGCTTCGGCCACCTGCCCCCCTGCCCGGCCGCGGGCGGCCCCGCGTGGACCGAGCTGGAGAGCGCGCACTTCCGGCTGCGCACCGACGAGCCCCCCGCCCAGGCCCGCGCGGCGCTGACCGATCTCGAACGGCTCGAGGCGGCGCTGCTGTTCCTGTTCGAGGCGCCGCCTGATCTCGACACCGGCCGGGTGCCGGTCGTCCTCGTGGATCGGGGCTGGACGGACTTCGCGCCGCGGCAGATCGGGGGCTACACGTTCGGGTCCGTGCTGTTTCAGCCGCTGATCGTGATGGCGTCGGTCAGCGCGCTCGCCCGCGAGGAGCTGATCAAGCACGAGCTGGTGCACTACCTCAGCCTGCAGGTGATTCCGCGCCAGCCGCCCTGGCTGTCGGAAGGCCTGGCCACCTACTACCAGAGCATCGAATACGACGCCGCCAGCGGGCGGGTCACGGTGGGTCGGCCGCCGCCCGATCTGCTGCGCGTCGCGCAGCAGTTCAGGGCCGCGAGCGTCGAGAGCATCTTCAGCGCGAGAGCCATCGACGGCGACGACGCGTCGCACTTCTACGCCGACGCCTGGCTCACCGTGCACTACCTGATGAACCACCGCAGGACGGCCCTGAACAGCTACGAAGACGCGCTCCACGACGGCGCCTCGCTGGAGGCGGCGTGGACCGAGGCGTTCGGGGCGCAGACGCCGGCCGCGCTCGCGCTCGAGGTTCAGCGGTACCTCGACGGGGGCCAGTACGCCCTCCTGACCTATCACCTGCCGGCGCGCGAACCGCCCGCCGCCGCCGAGCGCCGCCTCACCGACGCCGACGTGCACGCGACGCGCGCGCTGCTCTACCTGACGGGCGCCCAGACCCGCGCCGACGCGCCGGAGCTCGCCATCGCGCCCGAGGCCCCCCTCGCCGGCGCGCGCCGCGAGGTCGAAGCGGCGCTGCGCCAGGATCCCGATCACGTGGTGGCGGGCGCCATCGCTCACTTCGTCCTGAAGGCCCCGCTCGACGTCGCGAAGGCTGCGGCCCTCAGCCAGCGGCACGGCGACGACTGGCTGGCGTGGCTGTTGCTGGCGGTGGCGCGCGAGGAGCACGGCGACCGCGACGGATCGAAGCGCGCGGGGCTGAAGGCGCTGGAGCTCTCTCGCTCCGACCGCTCGATCCAGCTTCGCGGCCCGCTCGCGCGGACGAACTGATCGCTCGCCCGCCGCCCGTCAGCGGTGGGGCGCGAACAGGTGCTCGAGCGTGGCTTCCAGCCCCTCCAGGCCCGGCTTGAAGAAGACGGGCGCGTCGATCGCGATCGACAGGGTCGGGTCGTTGCTGGCGGTGACCGCGACGCACGGGATGCCGCGGTAGAGGCTCTGGCGCAGCGTGCGGAGGAACTTCGCGCCGGCGCGGCCAGCCATGTCCAGATCGGCCAGCAGCAGGCCCGGCCGCTCGCGGTGCAGCAGGCTCGCCGCCTCGGCCTCGGTCGTCGCGCAGCGCACGCCGAACCCGTCGGCCAGCGCCATCTCCAGCAGCAGGTCCTTCAGCGCCGGATCGTCGGTCAGCGCGAGGATCGACGCCGACACGACCACCGTCCCGCCCGGCGCGGGCGGTCGCGGTTCGATGGTGGACGGCGGCGACAGCACCACATCTAATGGTGCACAGCCCGTGTTTCCGGCGCTTTTCGGCCCGGTACGTTCGGCGTAACTTGACCCGCGCCCCGTAGCGCGAGCGCGGATTACTGGAGGTTCTTCGGATTCGCGAAGCGCGACAGCGACACCGACGCGCCCGTCAGCGCGTCGGCGCTGA
>DATBHU010000784.1:0-17178 GCA_036557265.1 Polyangia bacterium | reverse complement strand
GTCCTCGACGGTGGCGTCGGGGTGGTCGATCAGGTGGATGGTGGCGTCGACGACCTCGCCGAGGTTGTGGGGCGGGATGTTGGTCGCCATGCCGACCGCGATCCCGGTGCAGCCGTTGATCAGGAGGTTCGGGATCTTCGCGGGCAGGACGATCGGCTCTTCGGTGGTGCCGTCGAAGTTCGGGCGGAAGTCGACCGTGCCCTGCTTGATCTCGTCGAGAAGCTCGATCGCCAGCGGCGCCAGGCGCGCCTCGGTGTAGCGGTAGGCGGCCGGCGGATCGCCGTCCAGCGAGCCGAAGTTGCCGTGGCCGTCGACCAGCATCTCGCGCATCGAGAACGGCTGCGCCATGCGCACCATCGCCTCATAGCAGGAGGTGTCGCCGTGGGGGTGGAACTTGCCCAGCACGTCGCCGACGATGGTCGCGCTCTTCCGGTGCTTGCTGTCCGGGTAGAGGTGCAGGTTCGCGTACATCGAATAGAGGATCCGGCGCTGCACCGGCTTGAGGCCGTCGCGCACGTCGGGCAGCGCGCGCGCCGTGATGACGCTGACCGCGTAGTTCAGATAGCGGCGCTGCGCCTCGGCGGCCAGCGACGCGTCCGCCGGCGGCGGCGGCGCGTCGTCGCCGGACCCGCCCCCGCGCTTGCCGCCCCGGCCGCTGCCGCCGCCCGCCTTGCCCGATCTGGGTTTTTTGGCGGATTTGGCGTCGCCTGCGAGAAGATCGAGCTGACGAGTCGCCATCGCGATAAGTTCTGGACCCTAAGGGAGTGAGATCCGAATTGCAAGAAAGCGTTGGGCGGGAGCGTCACATCAAGCACATGCGTCGTCCTCTCCTCAGCGCTGTTGCCGTGACTCTGCTGCTTTCGGGCGGCGCGGCCGCGGTCGCGGCCGGACGGACGACGAAGCAGGTCGAGCCGGAAGAAGCGGAGGAGCCGCCGACCTTCGCGCGCGACGTGATGCCGGCGCTCGGCCGCTACTGCGAGAGCTGTCACGGCGACAAGGAGCAGCACGGCGGCCTGCGCCTCGACAACTACGACAACCTGATGCGGGGCGGCGAGAGCGGGCCGGCCGTGGTCGCGGGTGACGCGGGCAAGAGCCTGCTGCTGGCGAAGATCGAGCACCGCGACAAGCCGTTCATGCCGCCGCGCAAGTGGCTGCCCACCAAGATCCGCGCGCGCATCCGCGCCTGGATCGTGGCCGGCGCCGAGCCGTAGAACAATTCCCGGAGCAGCCGCAGACTCGCGCCTCGCGCGAGAGCGGCTGGCCTACTGGCAGGTCGCGACGTCGACGTTCACCGTCGTGCCGGTCATCGGCACCACGCCGAGATCGACGAACCCGTTGCAGACCGCCGAGCGCGAGATGGGCGACGTCGAGCTGGCGCAATCGTTCGGCCCCGCGAACAGGTTGCCGCGCGCCGCGACCGTCTGCGTTCCGCCCCCCGACCCCATCTGCACGCACAGGCCGGCCAGGTTGGGCATCGATCCGACCGCCGCCTGCAGCACGTTGCGTCCGCCGTCGGCGGCGGTGCCGAGATCGATCCCCGACAGATCGTTGCCCGCGGCGGTCCCGTCGTACGAGGTCAGGTAGACGCCGTTCAGCACGTTCGCGAGGAAGACGCTGTTGCGCACCTTCACCTTCTCGCCGCCGTAGAGGCGCAGGCCGTTCTGGGTGTTCTGCCAGCCGACGAAGCCGTTGACGGTGCTGAGGCCGGCCGCGCCGGGCGCCTCGAAGATACGCAGGCCCGCGAACGCGTTCCCGCTCGCGACGACGGTCCCCTGTCCGTTGGGCGCCGGCACGGTCACCGGGAAGCCGGTGATGTTGATGACACCCGCCCCGGTGACGTAGATGCCGTGCTGGCTGTTGTTGTTGAACGAGGTCGGCGCCTGGCCGGCGGTGACGGTGATGTTCACCAGGCCGCCCGCGATGTTGAGGCCGTCGCGCCGCTTGAGCGCGGTGCCGGCGCCGCTGACGGTGACGCCCTGCCCGACCGTGAGCGTTCCGTTCGACACGGCGATGCCGTGACCGCCGGTGTTCTGCACGGTGATGTACGACAGCGCCGTCGCCTTGCCGTTGCCGGGCGACACGCCGATGCCGATGCCCGAGCCGTTCAGCCCGCCGTCGATGGTGAGCGGCGCGGACGGATCCGGCGTGATGGCCGCCTGGTCGCCGCCCAACTGGAAGCCGGCGACGTTGCCCAGGGCGGGATCGGCGCTGGCCGGCAGGTTGACCCGGATCGGCCCCGCCTGCGTGGTGATGGTGACGTTGGTCGGCACGATGATCGGCAGCGCCTCGGTGGCGGCGAGCGGCACAGTCTGGCCGCCCTGCCCGACGATGATGATCTGCGTGCCGGCCGGCGCGAAGCCGGCCACGACCTGCAGCGCGCGCGTGACGGTGCGGAAGCTGCAACTCGGGTTGGCGGCGCCGGCGACGATGCCGCTGCCCGTCGCGGTGGCGTCGTCGCCGTTCATCGGATCGACGAAGTACTTGTTACCGGTGGCGGGCGCGCAGCCGGTGCAGCTGTTGTTCACGCAGCGGAAGACCGACCCGCGCGGCGCGCAGTCCGCGTCGACGCAGCAGTTGCCGGGCGTGCACTGGCCACCGCAGCAGAAGTCGCCGGCGTTGGCGGCGCACGGACCGCTCGCGCTGCAGGCCGAGCTGACGCACTGGCCGCTCTGCGTCTGGCCGGCGCTGGTGTTGCAGATCGTCGACGAGCCGAAGGTGGGATCGGCCTGGCACTGCGAGTCCGTCGCGCACGGACCGCAGGTGTTGGCGCTCTGGGCGCCGCAGACCAGGCCGGCGCGCGCGCCCGCGCAATCGGTGCTGGTGCCGTGGCAGTTGCCGGGCTGGCAGATGCCCTGGAAGCAGATGTGGCCGGCGCCGTACTCGGGATCGGCCGCGCACTGCGCGTCGGTGGTGCAGCCGCCGCAGGTGTTCGGCGTCGTGATGGCGCACAGCTGCCCGGTCGGGCAGTCGGCGCTCGAACCGTGGCAGTCGCCCGTCACGCAGCCGCCGCCCAGGCAGACGGTGGAGGATCCGTAGGACGGATCGACGTTACAGGCGGTGTCGCTGCCGCAGGCGTGGCAGGTGCGCGCCTGCGTGTCGCAGATCTGCGCGCCCGCGCAGTCGGTCGACACGCGGCACTGTCCCGGGACGCAGACGTTGCCGATGCACAGGTGCTGCGGCCCGTAGGCCGCGACGCAAGCGGCGTCGCTGCCGCACGCCTCGCACGAGCGGGTGGTGGTGTTGCAGATCTGTCCGCCGCCCCCGCAGTCGGAGGTCTGCAGGCACATCCCCGAGACGCAGGCGCCGCTGACGCAGAGGTGATTGGTGCCGTAGGCGGCCACGCACTGGGAGTGCGTCGCGCACATCCCGCAGGTGTGGGTGGACGTGTCGCACAGGCCGCCGTTCGGGCACTCCGGCGAGGTGCGGCACTGGCCCGGAATGCAGGCGCCGTTCTCGCACAGGTGGTTCGCGCCGTAGCCGCCGACGCACTCGGCGTCGGTCGCGCACGTGCGGCACATGTAATTGTTGGCGTCGCACACCTCGCCGGCCGCGCACTCGGAGGCGGAGCGACAGGTGCCGGGGATGCAGCTGCCGTTGACGCACAGGTGCGCGGAGCCGAACGCGGCGACGCAGGACGGGTCGTCGGTGCAGGGGACACACGCGAACATCGAGGTGTCGCACAGCCGCCCGCCGCCGCAGTCGGCGGTCGCCCGGCATTCGCCGGGGATGCACAGGTTGCCGACGCACAGGTGCTTGGCGCCGTACGCCGACACGCACTGCGCGTCGGTGGTGCAGATCTCACAGGTGAACCCGGCCGTGCAGATCTTGCCGGGTGGGCAGTTGGCGGCGGTGCGGCACTCGCCCGACACGCAGCCGTTCGAGATGCAGAGGTGGCCGGCGCCGTAGGCGGACGCGCACGAGGGGTCGTCGGTGCAGGTGGTGCAGGTGTTGGCGACGCAGATCTTGCCGTCGCTGCAATCGGTGGCGACGTGGCAGTCGCCCGAGATGCAGGCGTTGTTGACGCAGACGTGCTTCGGCCCGTAGCCCGAGAGGCAGGCGTTGTCGGTCGTGCACGGCGTGCAGACGTTGCCGACGCACAGCCGCCCGTTCGTGCAGTCGGCGGTGGTGTGGCAATCGCCCGTCACGCACGCGCCGCCGACGCAGATCTTGCCGGCGCCGCAGCTCGCGTCGTCCGGGCACATCCCGCACTTGTTCGCGTTGCACGTCTGCCCGGTCGGGCAGTCGCTGTTGCCGTGACAGTCGCCGGAGACGCACGAACCGTCGACGCAGATGTGGCCGTCGCCGTATTCGAAGGTGCAGCCCTCGTCGGAGCCGCAGTCGCCGCAGGTCCGCGCCTCGAGGTTGCAGATCTTTCCGTTCGGGCAGCTGCCGCGCGACGTGCACATCGGAGCGCCGCCCGAACCGCCGCCCCCGCTGCCACCCTTCGCGCCCGCGCTCCCGCCCGTCGCGCCCGCGCTGCCACCCGTCGCGCCTGCGCTGCCGCCCGTCGCGCCCGCGCTCCCCCCCGTCGCGCCTGCGCTGCCGCCCGTCGCGCCCGCGCTGCCGCCCGTCGCGCCCGCGCTGCCACCCGTAGCGCCCGCGCTGCCACCGGTCGCGCCCGCGCTGCCGCCCGTCGCGCCGCCCAGAGAGCCGCCCACGGATCCGGCGGTCCCGCCGCCGGCGCCTCCGCCCCCGGTTCCTCCGCCCGTGCCGCCGCCTCCGCCGCCTCCCGACCCGGCGCTGCCGCCGGCGCTGCCAGCGGTACCGGGTGTGGAGCGAGCCGGTATGTCATCGCCACATCCAACGGCGACGACAAGCAGTGAAACGACGATCGAACGAAGGGCTAGCGATCCGGCCGGGCGCATCGGGACGTGCGATCGACAGGTCTCGCCCCGAACTTGACCTCGAGCGTCAGCACCACGACAGGTGCCGGCGTCCTAGGCGCTCGCGCTCAGCTCTCGAGCTTCTTGCGGTGCCAGCCGCGCGGCGGCCGCTTCTCGGCCGCGTTCGAATTCGGCGGCGACTTGTCGACCCAGCGGTAGCTGGGAGGCGGCCGGACGTCGATGTGGACGAACTGGCTGACCGGGTAGTACCCGATGCCCATGCCGCCACGATCCAGCGTCTCGGCGAAGGTGCGGACCTGCTTGGGCGTGACACCCTCGATGCGGATGTCCATCGCGCGGCCCTTGAAGTGGTTGCTCGACTGCTTGCGCTGGTTGCGGTAGCCCGACACGATCTGCAGCGGTTTGCTGCCGAAGTGATCGTAGATGAGCGACATCCACGTCAGCAGCTGGATGTCGATCGGCTTCTCATCGTCGGTGCGCCGGCAGCGCAGCACGCCGTTCAGCTCTTCCAGCGAGTCGAGGCTGTACGAGCCGTCCTTGTTGTAGATGTTGACCTTCGCGCGCTCGCTCGGGTTGTTGACGCTGACGATCTCGAGGTTGCCGGACGGATGCGGCAGCGGCTCGGTGCGCAGAGCGCTCTCGTCGACGACGCGGCCAGAGAACTTGGGACCGTGCTTGCTACGACGCGACTTGCCGCGCCGCTTGCGTGACGCGCGCGCGCTCGACGCGCCGTCGTCACCCGCCGCGGCGGCGGCCGCCGGCGCCGCGCTCTCGGGCTCGGCGCCCGGCTCGTCGTCTCCGTCCGCCAGCGCCGGGCGGACGAATGTCGTAGCGAGGAGAAAGGCCACCCCCAATGTCGCTGTTCGCAACATCAGACCCTCCAGCCTGCGCCGGCCGCACGGTTCGGGTCAACCAAAAACCGCCAGCTCGGTCAGAGTCGTACATTGCCCCACCGGGTGTCCCACGGGACGCGCCCGAAACGCGCCGACGCCTGATCAGCCGGCCGCGACGTGACTCTGAATGTGCACCAGCTCCATGCCCAGCCGCTCGGCGACGCTGAAGATGCGCTCGTCCCGATAGAACTCGCCGTAGACGATGCGGCGGATGCCGGCGTTCGCGATCTGCTTGAAGCAGTTCCAGCACGGGCTCGCCGTCACGTAGATGGCGGCCCCGTCAATCATGACCCCGTTCTTCGCGGCCTGGATGATTGCGTTGGCCTCCGCATGGATCGTCGCGACGCAGTGATCATTCTCCATCATGTGACCGGCTTCAGTGCAGTGAGGCATCCCGCGGATCGACCCGTTGTAGCCGGTCGAGAGGATGGTCCGATCACGGACGATCACGGAGCCGACGAACTTTCGCGGACAGGTCGAGCGCGACGCGACGACCTGGGCGATGTTCATGAAGTACTGGTCCCACGGTACCCGCTCGTCCATCCCCTGTTTCTAACATGTCGCTCTTGAAGTGGACCCGATCCGCCGATGCCACGATCAGATCGGACGATGTCTGGAATAACAATGCCGTCCGACGTTATGGCTTACGCGCGAGAGCTAATTCTGCTTTTGAGCTTTACATAAAGAGCACGCTCAGAACACACTGCGTCACCGACGGATCACACACCGACGATGAAATTCGAAATCGCTTCCAAGGACGGCACATCCCTTCTGTCGATCGAGGGGCAGCTCGACGCGGTCAGCGTGTCGGATCTGCGCAGCGAGCTCGACAAGCTGGTCGGGACGCGTCCGCCCGCCGTCGAGGTCGATCTGTCGCGCCTGCGGATGATCGACAGCTCCGGCGTCGGCGCGCTGGTGTCGCTCTACAAGCGGGTGCGCGCCCAGGGCGGCAACGTCGTCATCAAGGGAATCCGCGACCAGCCGCTCGCCATCTTTCAGCTGCTGAAGCTCGATCGCTACATGCTGCGGCCGGAGAAGAAACCGGCGCCGCCGCGCGTAAGCCGCTAGCGGATCTTCCGCGGTTGCCTGTTTACAATTTAGTCACCCATCTCACCCTTATTCGGTGGAAATACTCGGTGGTCTCGGGTAGTTTGATGGTCGCGCTTCGACTACGATAGGGCAGTTTTCAGCACACACACACAGCTTTGAGGTCGGGAGAGAGCAGTCATGAAAATGGTTTCGGGCGAAATCGAGGTCGAGACGCCGGTCGTGATCTACGACTACGCGACGACCGGCGATAACGTCGTCGGCGACATCCCGATCGGGCAGGCACTCGCCGCGATCGGTGAACCGGGCTCGCCGTCGGAGCTCGCGCAGCGGCTCGCCGTCGCGGTGGCGATGCTGTGGACGGACGTGGCGGACGCCGACCTGTTTCTGCCCGAGAAGGAGCGCCCGCTGCGCGGCGTGCGCGACGCGCGCGCCGGCGCCCAGCTGCTCGCATCGCTGCACGCGGTCTGGGGACCGATCGCGACGCGCGGCCTCATGCCCGTGACGCCGACGCTGCTGCCGGGTGACCCGGCCGTCAGCCGCGGCTCGACGATGTCGACGCCGATCTTCTCGGGCAAGTCGCTGGAGGGGTTCCTGGTGGTGCAGCGCCACCCGACCGCCCCGGGCTTCACGTCGAACGACCTCGAGGCGTTCGCCGCGCTCGCCGAGGGCGTGGGCGGCATGCTCCCGGCCGCGCGCGCCCGCGCGTCGGCGGTGCCGGTGTCGTGGCTGGACCAGGATCTGTCGGCGGCGGCCGATCTGCAGCGCAGCTTCTTGCCGGACCCGGTGCTGAAGAACTCGGCCGGCGTCAAGGTCGTGACCGAGTACATGCCGGCGCACGCCGTGGGCGGCGACTTCTACGACTTCATCGACCTCGGCGGCGGCCGCCTGTTCGGCGTCATCGGCGACGTGTCGGGCAAGGGCGTCACCGCGGCGCTGACGATGGCGCGCGTGAGCGCCGACGTGCGGCGCTTCGCCAACGACGTCAGCGGGCCCGCGGAGTTCCTCGAGCGCCTCAACAACACCGTCACGACGCGCCTGGCCGACCACCGCTTCGTCACGGCGCTGGCGGTCCTGCTCGACCTGCCGAAGCGGCGCTGGGTGTTCGCCAACGCCGGTCACGTGCTGCCGCTGCTCCGGCGCAGCACCGGCGTCGTCTCGCGTGTCGCCTACTCGTCGGGTCCGCCCCTCGGCATCATGGCCCACGCGCAGTATCAGGAAGAGGTCGTCTCGATGGCCTCCAAGGACATCCTGCTGCTGGCGACGGACGGCGTCTTCGAGGTTCTGTCCGCGCCGCGCCGCCCCTGTTCGACCATGGGGCAGTGCCAGCTGACCGAGCTGGTCAGCAGCGCCCCTCACGACATCGTCGAGATTGACCGGCAGATCGTGGCGACTGCCCAGGCGGCCGCCAGCGGGCGGGACGATCTGACGCTCCTGGGCATGCAGGTCGGCACCTAGTTCGGACCCGCGGGCGCCCGGACGGCAACACGGCCCACGTCAGCTGGTACGGCGGCGCCGGAAAAAACCGCAGGCCTCGGCGGGCGAGCTAATATCTGGCGATGGCGTCGCGAAAGACCTACTTCGGAATCGGGTGGCCCAAGGACGCCCCCGATCCGGATTCGGGAGCGGTGCCCAGGGGCGAGCCCGAGGATCGTTCCTCGCCCACCGTCGTCGACGACGAGAAGGTCGCGGAGGGGCTGCGCCAGCTGCGCAGCTGGTACCAGAACGATTCGCAGAGCAGACCCCCGCCGAGCGAACCGCCCGCGGCGAGCCCCCCGCGCGCGCCTGAACCGCTCGGCGCGCGGCCGACCGCGGTCGGTCACGCGACGGCGCCGCCGGCGGCCGTCGTGCAGCGGCCGGTCGCGCCGGATCCGATGCGCGCCACGATGTACGGCCACGACGTGCACAAGTTCGATCTCGACGCCGCGCTCGCCGCGGCGGGCGAGGCGCCGCAGCAGCAGGCGCCGCAGGCGCAGCCGCCCCCGGCCGAGACCACCACGGCGCTGGTCTCGGCCGATCCGGCGCGGCAGTACGAAGCGTTACGGCAGCAAGCGGAGGCGTTCCGCCAGCAGGCGGCGGCCGCGAGCCCGCTCGAACCGTCACCGTCGGATCCGTTCCCGCTGGCGCGCTTCGGCCAGGGAGAGGCGGAGCGCCTTCCCCGCTCGGCCCGCCGCTCGGGGGCGTTCCAGCCCACGCGGCCGGCGGCGCGCGTGCCGCTCGCGTCGCGCGTGATGTTCGCCATCGGCCTCGTCGCGCTGACCGCGGCGGTCGTGTTCTGGTGGCAATCCGGCAGCAGCTCCGAGGCGACCGCATCGGCGCCGGTGGCGGCGCCCGCGCCCGCCGTCGCGCCGTCCGCCGCGACGCCGCCGGCGGTGCCGGGCCCGGCGCCCGCGCCCGAGCGCGCCGCGGTGCCGTCACCGTCTCGCGACCGGCCCAGCATCCCGGCGACGCCGACGCCGATCCCGGCTGCGCCCGCGGCCGGCCCCCGGGCCGAACAGATGCGCCTGTCGGCTTCGCCCGCCGCGCCACGCGCGCCGCGCCATCGTACCGTGGTGAAGCCCGTCGCCGTCGAGCCGACCGAGGTCGACGAGGCCGCTCCGCCGGTCGCCGACCGTGAGAAGGAGAAGGACGCGCAAGAAGCGAGGCTCGAATCGAAGCAGGAGCCCAAGGACCTGTCGGCACGATCCGCCGACCGCGAGACGGTCAAGGAGATCGTCGAGCCGCGCGAGACGGGGCGCGAGCCGCAAGAGAAGCAAGAGAAGCAAGACAAGCAAGACAAGCAAGACAAGAAGGAGAGGAAGTCCGCGCGCGAGAGCAAGGCCCGCTCGGGCGACGTCGACGCTCCCCTGCCGCCGTCGGTCGACTAGGGGCGTCCGCCTGACCCGCGAGGTTCGACTGCCCCGACTGGTCCCCTCCCCCTCCGGTCCGCTCACCGTCCCGCGCGAGCCGCCGCCCGGCGATCGGCGTCCCCGCCTCTCGCTGGTGATCCCGACGTACAACGAACGGCGCAACCTGGCGGCCCTGGTCGCGCAGCTGACGGCGCTGCTCGACCCCGAGCTGGGCGACGACTACGAGCTGATCGTCGTCGACGACGACAGCCCGGACCGCACCTGGGAGCTGGCGGCCGAGCTGGCCGAGACGCACGCGAAGCTGCGGGTGCTCCGGCGCGAGAGCGAACGCGGCCTGTCCACCGCCGTGATCCGCGGCTGGCAGATCGCGCGCGGCGACGTGCTGGCCGTGATCGACGCCGATCTCCAGCACCCGCCCGAGGTGACGGTGCAGCTGTGGCGCTCGATGAACAAGGGCGCCGACCTGGCGGTGGCCAGCCGGCACGTCGAGGGCGGCGGCGTCAGCGACTGGAGCCTGCCGCGGCGCCTGTTATCGCGCGGCGCGCAGCTGCTCGGCCTGGTGCTGCTGCCCGGCGTGCTCGGGCGCGTCAGCGATCCGATGAGCGGCTACTTCATGGTCCAGCGCGACGCGATCGCAGGCGTCGCGATGCACCCGCTCGGTTACAAGATCCTCGTCGAGGTGATCGGCCGCGGCCGGGTGCGCTGGATCGCCGAGGTCGGCTACGTCTTCCGCGAGCGGCACGAAGGCGAGAGCAAGGTGACCTGGCGGGTCTACATCGACTACCTGCGCCACCTGCTGCGCCTGCGCCTGTCCGCGCTGTCGACGACGCGCTTCCTGCGCTTCGCGCTGGTCGGCGCGTCGGGGGGGGTGGTCGACATGGCGATGCTGTTCTTGCTGAGCGATCCGCGCGCGCTCGGCTTCGGGCTGACGCGGTCGAAGGCGGTCGCCGCCGAGCTGGCCATCATCAACAACTTTCTCTGGAACGACGCCTGGACGTTCCGCGACCTGGTCGGCGCGCGGCGCGGCCCGCGTCACAAGCTGCGCCGGCTGCTGAAGTTCAACGTCGTGTGCGGCATCGGCCTCGTGCTGAACGTCGTACTGCTGAACGTCCAGTACGACGTCCTGCACATGAACCGCTACCTCGCCAACCTGATCGCGATCGGCCTGGTCACCGCCTGGAATTACTGGCTGAACCTGAAGCTCAGCTGGCGCGACGCCGGCGCCCAGGGCTGACGGCGGGCGTTGAAATCTCGACACGGGGCGCGGCCGGCGGCGTCGACCCGGGCCCGAAACGGCGGCACACCGATTGCGACGACGGCGGACGTGCGCCTCACATCGCTGCTCGCCGTCACGTCGCTGCTCGCCGTCGGATGCACGACCACTCACCCGCTCGAACGCCCGCTCACGGCCGCTGACATCGCGAGCCTGCGCCAGCCCGTCGACGGCGGGACGGTGACCTTGCTCCGCCAGGATTCCGATCCGGCCGTGCGCGGCTACGAGATCAAGCAGCGCTGGCCGGGCGCGATCGGCGGCCTGTGGGTCGGCCTCCTGGCCGGCGCGGCGACGGGCGCCGCCATCGGCTTTTCGAAAGGCGACGACCCGCCGACAGAGTTTTGGTCCTTGTCGGCTGGCGACAAGGCCCTGGCGGGCGCCGTCTTCGCGGGCACGGTGGGCGGCGTCGTCGGCGTGCTGATCGGCGCGTTGATCGGTCACACCGACCGCTATATCTACGCGCCCGCCGCCGGAGCAGGCCCGACGACGGAATCGCCCTGACTGGCGTCTACGCCGGCTGCCGGAGCGGCTACAGGCTCCAGTACTGGATGCCGCGCTCGACCTTCGTCGGCGCGAAGACGCTCTTCACGTCGACGAAGCAGCCGTTGTCGCGCACCATGCCGAGCAGCTTCGACTGCCCGAGCTGGACGTACTCCTTGTGGCTGACGGCGACGATCAACCCGTCGAGGTTCTTGTAGTCCTCCAGCTGATTCAGCGTCACGCCGTACTCGTGCTTGGCCTCGGCGGGGTTGCCGCGGCTGTCGTGGATCAGCGGCTCGATCCCGAACTGGCGCAGCTCGGCGAGGATGTCGGGGACCTTGCTGTTGCGCAGGTCGTTGCAGTCCTCCTTGAACGTCAGGCCCAGCACGCCGACGCGCGCGCCCTTCACCTGGAAGCCCTGGCCGATCAGCATCTTCACCAGCCGCTGCGCCACGTACGGCCCGACGTTGTTGTTGATGCGCCGGCCGGCCAGGATCACCTCCGGCTGGTAGCCGAGCTGCTGCGCCTTCATCGTCAGGTAGTAGGGGTCGACGCCGATGCAGTGGCCGCCCACCAGGCCGGGACGAAACTTCAGGAAGTTCCACTTCGTGCCGGCCGCCTCCAGCACGTCCGCGGTGCGGATGTGCAATCGTTCAAAAATAATCGCCAGCTCGTTCATCAGCGCGATGTTCAGATCGCGCTGCGTGTTCTCGATGACCTTGGCCGCCTCGGCGACCTTGATCGACTGCGCGCGGTGCACGCCCGCCTGGATGATCGCGCCGTACGCGTCGGCGACGCGCCCCAGGGTCTCCTCGTCCTCGCCGGAGACGACCTTCACGATCCGCTCCAGCGTGTGCTCCTTGTCGCCCGGGTTGATCCGCTCGGGCGAGTAGCCGAGCTTGAAGTCCTTCCCCTGCGTCAGCCCGGACAGCTTGGCGAGGATCGGCCCGCACACGTCCTCGGTGACGCCCGGATAGACCGTCGATTCGTAGACGACCACCGCGCCCTTCGACAGCCCCTTGGCGACCGTCTCGGACGCCTTCACCACCGGCGTCAGATCGGGGACGTTGTTGTGATCGACCGGCGTCGGCACGGCGACCACGAAGAAGGTGACGCCCTTCAGATCGCCGATGTCGCTGGTGATCTGCAGCGAGGAGCCCTCGAGCTCGCTCTTCGGAACCTCCTGGTTCCGATCGAAACCGCGGCGCAGCTCCTCGACCTTCTCCTTGTTGACGTCGAACCCGACCGTGCCCGGGAACTTGCGCGCGAAGGCCAGCGCCACGGGCAGACCCACGTATCCGAGACCGATGACGGCAATCCGCTCTTGCATGCTATTCGTGCTCCTCGGCGGGAGAGAGTATCGCGGTTTTCGCGTGCGGCGCTAGCCGCTCCGGCGCGTCGCGCGGGTGTGCGGCTACTTTTCAAATGTTGTTTTAGACTCCCGCGCCGATGACCGCCCGCGCCGATAACCGTATCGGGCCTTCCGACGCCGACCGCTACGGCTGGCCGGACACGCCCGCCGAGGCATTGACGGCCGCGGCGACGCGCATCGCGCGCCACATCGCCCGGGCGCACGCCGGGGTGGTGGCGCTGCTCCCCGTTCACGGGCCGCAACCCGTGGACGACCGGGTCGCCCCCGCCCTGCTGCGCCTCGCCGAAGCCCTGCTCGGCTTCGGCGACGCCAACGTCGCGATCATCGACACCTGGCGGACCTGGCCCTGGGGCGAGGCCGTGGAGTGGGGGCAGACGGCCGCCCACCGCAGCCGCTGGCTGGCGCCCCGCATCCTGGAGATTGCGCCGGTCCCCTGCGGCGACGCCTCGGCGGCCACCGTCGCCCTGGAGAACGCGCTGGCGGCCCGGCCCGACGGCCTCGCGACCACCTTGATCAACCTCGGGGGCTACGCCGCCCCCGGGGCGGTGCCGTCGGCGCTGCGCCTGGCCGACGCGGTCGTGCTGCTGGTGCCGGCGCGCCACAGCCGGCGCCGGGCGGTGGCCAAGGTGGCCGGTCACGTAGCTGACGGCAAGCTCCTGGGCGCAATCCTGATAGGCTGAGCGCCCTCCAATGGCCAATCCGTTCACGACGGCTGTCGCGAGCGTCCGCAAGAAGAACCTGCACGTCTGGACGCCGGGCTACGCGCGCTGGCTCGCGCGTTCGGCGCCGGCCCGCGCGCGCGCGGCGTTCGCGTCCGGCGGCCCGCGCCACCTCCTGTTCGCCTTCTGCGATCACTACGAGCCCCACTGGAAGAACACCGACCTCGGCGTCGGCGCCGAGCGCGTGCGCGCCTGGCTGCACGGCTACCCCGCGCTGGTCGGGCCGTACCGCGACAGCGAGGGGCGGCCGCCCCGGCATTCGTTCTTCTTTCCGGGCGAGGAGTATCAGCCCGGGTACCTGGACGCGCTCGCCAGCCTGGCGCGCCGCGGGTTCGGCGAGGTCGAGCTGCACCTGCACCACCACGACGACTCGCCCGACAGCCTGCGCGCCAAGATCGCCGACTACCTGCGCCTCTACGACGGTCACGGCCACCTGACCCGCACGCCCGACGGGAAGCTGCGCTACGCGTTCATCCACGGCAACTGGTGCCTGGCGAACGCCCGCCCGGATGGACGGTGGTGCGGCGTCGACGACGAGCTGCCGCTGCTGTTCGACACCGGTTGTTACGCAGATTTCACATTCCCGGCGGCGCCCGACGCCTCCCAGCCGCCGATCGTGAACCAGATCTACTGGCCGGACGGCGATCTCGGGCGGCGGCGCGCGCAGGATACGGGCGTGCCCGCGCGGGTCGGCGAGGTGCGCCGCGATCGCATCCTGATGATCGAGGGGCCGCTGGCGTTCGCGCTGCGGCCGGGGCGGCTGCTGGCGCCGCGCATCGAGAACGCCGCCGTCACGGCCGACGATCCGCCCACGCCGGCGCGCGTGCGCAGCTGGGTCAACCAGGGGATCCACGTCGAGGGCCGCCCCGACTGGGTGTTCGTCAAGGTGCACACCCACGGCGCCCCCGAGAAGCAAGCCGCCGCGATGCTGGGCGAGGCGGGGCGGATGCTGCACGCCGAGCTGACGAGCCGCTACAACGACGGTAGGCGGTGGAAGCTGCACTATGTGACGGCGCGCGAGATGTTCAACATCGCGATGGCCGCGATGGACGGGAAGAACGGGGATCCGGGCGCGTTCCGGGACCACGTGCTGCCGCCGCCGCCCATCGCCACCTCCTGACGACCCGCGAGCAAGACCTCCGTGACCACGACGCCCACGACGAATTCGACCCCGACGATCCTGTACTTCGGCAACGACTGGATGGCCGAGAACCGCACGTCCAGCCACCACGTCGCGCGCTGGCTGGCCAAGCGCTACAACGTCATCTACGTCGAGAGCCCGGGGCTGCGCGCGCCCAAGGGGACCGGGCGCGACATGAAGAAGCTCTTCAACAAGGTCGCGCTGGCGCTGCGCGGCCCGCGGGAGCAGCCCGAAGGGCTGTCGGTGCAGACGCTGCTGCAGGTGCCGCTGCACCGGTTCTCGATCGTGCGCGTCGCCAACCGCTACCTGATGAAGGCGACCCTGAAGCTGCTGATGCGGTTGCAGGGGATCAAGAAGCCGATCACCTGGTTCGTGGTGCCGCACCTGGCGTCGGTCGCGGGCGAGCTGGGCGAGGAGATGTCGGTCTACTACTGCATCGACGACTACGCGTCGCTCCCCGACGTCGACCCGGTGGCGGTGCGGCGAATGGACGACGAGCTGACCGGCAAGGCCGACCTGGTGTTCGTCGCGTCGGGGACGCTGCTGGACGGCAAGCGCGCGCTGAACGCGAACACGCACGTCAGCCCGCACGGCGTCGACTACGACCACTTCGTCAAGGCGCAGGACCCGGCCGTGGCGCCGCCGGCCGACATCGCCCACCTGCCGCGGCCCCTGATCGGCTTCTTCGGCCTGATTGAACGCTGGATCGAGCTGGACCTGGTGGCCTACCTGGCGCGCGAGCGGCCGCAGTGGAGCTTCCTGATGATCGGGCGCGTGGCGGTGCCCGACAGCGACGTGCCGAAGCTGCCGAACCTGCACTTCATCGGGCGGCGCCCGTACGAGATGCTGCCCGCCTACGGCAAGGCCTTCACGGCGGCGATCATCCCGTACCACCTGACGCCGCAGGTGATCAATTCGAACCCCATCAAGCTGCGCGAATACCTGGCGATGGGGAAGCCGATCGTGGCGGTCAGCATCCCGGAGATCGACAAGTTCAAGGAATACGTGGCGACCGCGCGCACGAAAGAGGAATTCCTGGCCGCGCTGGATCGGGCGGTGGCGAACGGGCTGACGCCTGAGCAGGCGCAGCGCCAGACCGAGCTCGCCTCGACCATGACGTGGGACGCGAATCTGAAACGGGTCATGACCGTGGTAGAGAAGCAGCTCGCAGAGAAGAGAGGGACAACGTGAGCAACGTGAATGGAAACGGCAGTGTGAATGGGACCAACGGACACAGCAGCAACCGCCTGCGGGCCGGCATCGTCGGGGCGGGCCACATCGCCGAGTTCCACATCCAGGCGCTCAAGCGGATTCCGTTCGTCGACATCGTCGGGATCACCGACCTCGATCGCGCGAAGGCGGAGACGCTGGCGGGGCGCTTCGATCTGCGCACGTTCGGATCGCTGGCCGAGCTGCTGAAGGCGGGCGCGAACGTCATCCACGTGCTGACGCCGCCGGCGACGCACGCGCCTGTGGCGACCGAGGCGCTGCGCGGCGGCGCGCACGTGCTCGTCGAAAAGCCGCTGGCGACCGACGCCGACGACTGCGTCAAGCTGCGCGACCTGGGGCGCGAGCTGAATCTGCAGGTGGGCGTGTCGCACTCGCTGCTGTTCGATCCGCAGATCCGGTCGGCGCTGGAGGCGGTCAAGCGCGGCGCGCTGGGCGACGTCGTCGCCGTCGACATCCTGCGCGGGTCTATCTACCCGCCCTACGCGGGCGGGCCGCTGCCGCCGCAGTACCGGACGGCCGGCTATCCCTTCCGCGACCTCGGCATCCACGGTCTTTACGTGATCGAGGCGTTCCTGGGGCCGATCGAGAAGGTGGACGCGACCTGGCGGCGCGGCTCCGGCGACGCGAACCTGGCGTTCAACGACTGGCGCGCGCTGGTGACGTGCAAGCGCGGGCTCGGGCAGATCCAGCTGTCGTTCGGGGCGAAGCCGCTGCAGCACCAGATCATCCTGCAGGGGACCAAGGGCGTGCTGCGCCTCGACCTGTTCCTGATGTTCCAGGCCTGGCGGCGGCCGGCGCCGCTGCCGAAGCCGGCCGAGCGCATCGTCAACGCTCTGACCGATTCGATCCAGCCGCTGGTCGACGTGCCGCGCAACGTGGTGGCGTTCGCGCGCAAGCAGATCCGCCAGTACCACGGCGTGCAGGAGCTGGTGATCTCGTTCTACGAGGCGCTGGCCGAGGGGCGCCGCCCGCCGGTGACGGCCGACGACGCGATCGGGCCGGTGAAGTTCACCGAGGAAGTGGCGCGCGCCGCCGACCGCGACTACGAGGCGAGCGCGCAGTCGTTCGCGCTGTCGCCGCAGGTGCCGTACCTGGTGACGGGCGCGTCGGGTGGGCTCGGGTCGGCGCTGGTCGACCGCCTGCTGGCGGACGGGCACCGCGTGCGCGTCATGGTGCGGACGCTGCCGACGGTGCCGCGCGCCAACGTCGAGTACGCGCGCGGCGACCTGGGCGATCCGGACGCGGTCGACCGCGCCGTCAAGGGCGCGGGGATCGTCTTCCACGTCGGCGCCGCGATGAAGGGCGGCTGGCTGGATCACCAGGGCGGCAC
>DATBHU010000783.1:0-2412 GCA_036557265.1 Polyangia bacterium | reverse complement strand
CGGTTTTGTGCGCCGCCACGGCGGCGGCCTGCGCGAACGAGGAGACGACGCGTGACGCCCGCCTGTCCGCGGGCGAAAAGGCAGCGCCGGGCGGCGCCAGGAGCATCGGGACGCCGCTGGCGGCGTCGCCGTTCCCCAACGCGCTCGCCGGCGAGGAGCGGTTCCGTCCCGCCGGACAGCCCGGCGCGATCGAGGTGCTCGCGCGCAAGCTCGTGACGCCGACGGAGCTCGACAAGACCCGCTATCGCCTGGGGACGGTGGTCGGCTCCTACGTGGAGGGCGGGAAGACCGGCCGCTACTCGTGGATCGTCGACGGCTCGCCCGCCGCGTTCGAGCAGCCGGCGCTCAAGGGTGACGAAGCGACCGCCGTCGTTCCCGCGCCGCGGGCTCGGCTCGCGGCCTCGCTCGCGCAGCGCCTCGAGGCGAGCGCCCCCTCCGACCTCGTCCCGGTGATCGTGACGCTCAAGGGAAGGCTCGCGACCCGCCTGGACGAACCCGACCTCTCGCCCCTCACGACCCTCGATCCCTTCACACAATCCGGAACGCTGGATTTGCGGGCGCGCCGCGCCAGCCGCATCACGCTGCGCAAGAACGAGGCCGGCAGCCTGCAGGCCGGGCTCAAGGGCTGGCTGGCCGCGCGCAACGTGACGTCGGTCGGCGATTTCTGGGCGGTCAACGCGCTGGCCGCCAGGGTCCCCGCCTCGCTGATCGCGGAGCTGAGCCAGCACCCCGACGTCGCGCGCGTCGAGCTGGACCACCCGTTGACGACGACCACGTCCACTGTTTGGGACGGCGAGAACGTCAAGGCGACCAGCGGCCTCAACGCCGGCTTCTACATCGACAACGGCTACCTCGGCGATCGCGTCAACCCGAAGTTCGGCTTCCCGATCAGCATCGGCGTCCTCGACTTCTTCTTCGCGGACGACCACCCCGTCTTCCAGCACAGCAACGGGTTCACGAAGATCGTCGGGGAGTTCAGCTGCAAGAACGGCGGGGCCTGCGTGGGTGGTCTTCCCGCGCCCGGGGCCAGCGACGAGGTCCACGGCAGCTGGTGCGCCTCCGCCGCGGCGGCCGCCGCGATGAACGGGCAGATCTCGGGATTCACGACCGCCCAGGAGCGCGACCGCACCGGCGTCGCCGAACAGACGGAGCTGACGTTCGTGTCGACCGGGGCGATCTCCGACACCATTCACGGCCTGCAGGCGGCGGTGAACTGGGACGCCGACGTCGTCACCGAGTCGTTCGGCGGCGGCGACGGCGTGTGCGACGGCTTCGACGCCGGCTGGGAGGCGGCGGTCTACTCTGCTTATCAAGCCGGCGTGATGGTCGTTGGCAGCGCCGGCAACGACGGTCACCCCGGTGACGGCAGCTGCAAGCTGACGGGGTTGGCCGAGGCGCCGTCGCAGTTCGTCGTCGGCGCGACGGACGATCCGGGCTCGGGCGCGTACGCGACGGCGGGCATCGCTTCTTACTCGTCCCAGGGCGGCATCTCGGTGACCATCGGCGGAACCTCGTTCACGAACGTGTTCACGGCCGTGGACGCCGTGGTGCCCGGGCGCTGGACCTACGGGGCCGACAAGGCGAGCGGCTACGCCGACGAGAGTGGAACCAGCCTCGCCGCGCCGCAGGTGGCCGGCGTCGCGGCGCTGTTCAAGGACTGGATGATCGGGCTCGGCTTCGCCGACTTCTCGAACGTCCCGGGCGTCCTGTTCGCCAACGTGCTGGCGATGACGGACCGGACCACCAGCTTCGGCAAGGCGGCGTCGGGCTTCGATCGGGTGTGGGGCGGCGGGCGCCTGCAGACGCGCTACTTCGAGCAGCCCGATCACCCGAGCGGGTTGTGGCGCTGGGAGACGGCCAGCTATCAGGTGGGCAACGGCGCGCACGTGCAGCACCTGGTCGGCGGCGCCGGCAACGAGCCGGCGGGGATCCAGACCTTCAAGGTCTACGCCGTCTTCTTCGAGCAGGACGGAAGCGACGTGGCCGACATCGACATGACCGTCTACGACAAGGGCTGCGGGACTGGAAAGGTGGTCCTGGGGTCGGACGCCAGCCGCGACATGAAGTCGATGGTGTCGATCGGATCGGCCGGATCAGGGAAGGACGTCTGCGTCGATCTCTACGGTTTCCACGTGCCACCCAACGAGACGCGTGACGTGGTCGTCGTCGCCTACTACACCGACGAGACCTCCATGCGCTGACGGGGCGGCGCCGCGAGGGCGGCGCCCACCTCGATCGCCACCTCGATCGCCGCCGCGATCGGCGTGGCGCTGGCGCCGGTGCCGGCCGCCCGCCGCCAGCAAGATCAGGGCTAAAGGAGTTGCCCGCATGATGCGATACCCATGGAGTTGAAGCATGACGACGTGGGGGCGGTTTTCCGGCGTGGTCCTGCTGGTTAGTGCCCTGCAGGGG
>DATBHU010000782.1:0-3266 GCA_036557265.1 Polyangia bacterium | reverse complement strand
GTGCCGTCCCAGCATCGTGACGTCAGCGATCGGCTGGGTCAGACCGATCGCTGTCACGTTCGCGGACACCTGCTGCTTCTGGGGGAACTGCAGGCCGGTCGCGACGCCGAACTGGGCGCGCGCTTCCACGATCCGGAGGCCGGCGATCTGCAGCGGCAGGTTCTGCCGCGTGGCGAGCTCCACCAGGCGGTCCAGCGTCGGATCGTTGAACGCCTTCCACCACAGGGCGTCGGCGGTCGACTGCGTGGCGAGCCGCGGGTCGCTGGGGGCGCGCCAGGCGGCCGGGACGGTGGTCTCGGGCCGCTTGAAGTCGGGCCCGACCGCGCAGCCGCCGATCAGCGCCGCGAGCAGCACGCCGATCGCGCGGGACGGCGACGTCTGTTGTTCCATCGGTCCCTCACCCGTGGGGAGTCAATCTGCGCCGCGCCTCCCCGGCGACAAGTAATCGAATTCCGTATCGGGGCGGCGCTCTACGGACGCCCCGCGGCGAGGACGTCGCGCGTGTGGCGGGCGATCACCAGCTCCTCGTCGGTCGGGATCACCCAGGCGGCGGTGCGGCTGGACACGGCGCTGATGCGCGGCCCGCCCGCGGCGTTGGCGGCGTCGTCGAGCTCGATCCCGAGCCACCCGGCGCGCCGGCAGACGCGCTCGCGCACGGGGGCCGCGTGCTCACCGATGCCGCCCGTGAACACGACGGCGTCGAGGCCGCCCAGGGCGGCGGCGAGCGAGCCGAGCTCGCGCGCGATGCGGTAGGTGTAGAGGTCGATCGCCAGCGCGGCGCGCGGATCGGGGGACGCCAGCAGCGCCCGCATGTCGCTGGAGATCCCCGAGACCCCGAGCAGACCGGACCGCTCGTAGATCAGCGACTCGATCGCGCGCGCGTCCATCCGGCGCTGGTCCATCAGGTAGAGCATCACCCCGGGATCCAGCGCGCCCGAGCGCGTCCCCATCGGCAGGCCGTCGACGGGCGTGAAGCTCATCGTCGTCGCCACGCTGCGGCCGGCCGCCAGCGCGCACATGCTGGCGCCGTTGCCGAGGTGCAGCGCCACGGTGCGGCCGGCGGCGGCGCGGCGGTCGAGCGCCGGCAGCGCCCCGGCGATGTATTCGTACGAGAGGCCGTGGAAACCGTAGCGGCGCACGCCCGCGTCGTGGAACTCGCGGGGCAGCGCGAACATCTGCTCCAGCTCGGGGGCGGTCCGGTGCATGGCCGTGTCGAAGCAGGCGATCTGCGGCAGCTCCGGCGCGCGCGCGAGCAGCATCCGGATCGGCGCCAGGTTGTGCGGCATGTGCAGGGGCGACAGCGGCACCAGCGTCTCGAGCCGCGCGACGACCGCCGCGTCGATCCGGATCGGGGCCGCGTAGTCGCTGCCGCCGTGGGTGACGCGGTGGCCGACCGCCGCCAGTCGGTCGCCCCCATCCGCGCCGGTATAGCTGCGCAGCCAGTCGAGGATCTCGGTGAGCGCCCGATCGTGGCCGCCGCCCGCGCTCGCGTCCCAGCGCTTCTCCACCAGCGGCCGGCCGGCCGCGTCCCGGACCGTGAAGGTGGGCGCCGTGTAGATCGCCGCGACCTGCCCGCCCACGACCAGCGCCGGCTCGCGCCCGCGCTCCGGCCCGCCGGCGGCGAACAGCGAGAACTTGATGCTCGACGATCCGGCGTTCATCACCAGCACGGTGTCGGCGTCGGTCATCGTCATCCGCGCCGCGCGCCTCAGTATTTCTGGGCGACGAAGCGGTGGCCTTTCAGGCTGGCCTTGTCGTCGTAGCGATGCTTGGTCCAGCGCTTCGGCAGCTCCACGTTCTGGCGCGGAACCCGCTTGTAGGGGATCAGTCGGAGGATGTGCGCGAGGCAGTTCAGGCGCGCGCGCCGCTTGTCATCCGAGGGGAGGATGTACCAGGGCGCGTGCTTGGTGTCGGTGGCCTGGAGCATGCGGTCGCGCGCGCGCGAGTACTCGTACCAGCGCGGCCAGGATTCGAGATCCATGGGCGACAGCTTCCACTGGCGCAGCGGATCGTCGATGCGCGCGGTCATGCGCCGCGTCTGCTCGTCCTGGCCGACCTCCAGCCACAGCTTGATCAGCTGGATGCCGTTGGCGACGATCACCTGTTCGACGGCGGGGCAGACCTGGAGGAAGTTCTCGTACTGCGTCTTGCTGCAGAACCCCATGACGTGCTCGACGCCGGCCCGGTTGTACCAGCTGCGATCGAACACCACGATCTCGCCGGCCGCCGGGAAGTGCTTCAAGTAGCGCTGCATGTACATCTGCGTCTTCTCGCGGTCCGACGGCGCCGGCAGCGCCACCACCCGGAACACGCGCGGGCTGACGCGCTCGGTGAGCGCCCTGATCGTCCCGCCCTTGCCGGCGGTGTCGCGCCCCTCGAACAGGATGATCACCCTGTGGCCCTTGTGCCGGACCCACTCCTGCAGCCTGCACAGGTCGGCCTGAAGCTCGCGTAAGGTCTTTTCGTACGCCTTCCGCTTCATCCCAGACGCAATGTGTGACCGCTGCGGGCGCGGGCAACGCCGGGCAATGCCGCAAGGTCGCGCTATCGGTGGGTCCGCGTCGGCGCGGGCTAGTGATAGAACCAGTCGAAGGTCGCGAGCGGTTCGCCGTCCGCGGAGAGAAGGATGTAGCCGTCCAGATCGTACATCTCGAACTTCGTGAGGACCTCGACCCTGCCGTCGCCGTTCCAGTCACCGACGTCGACGACGAGCTCCGGGTGGATGCTTCCTGGTTGTAGCGCCCCGTCCTTTCCCTGGCGACCCAGGTGGCTGTTCGCTTCTCCGCGGGCGACGGTCACGCCGCTCGGCCGGATGAAGACGACGCGCCGATCACTCCAATCCGCCCATGACCGGCCGACCTCGACGATCCAGCGTGCATCGGGCCCGCGGAAGGTCGCCGGCCATTCGTAGCTGGCAGCGCCTCGAGCGCTCCCCCCGGGGTCGGGCAGCGCGGCGATCGCCCGCGCCTGCACGTCGGGCGGCGGTGCCGCCACGTTCGTCCATCCGTCGGGCGTAGCGCAACTGTCCCAGCTGGTGGCGACCAGAGGTCGAGAGACGGGGGAGCTGTCGAAACCGGAGAACCGCTTGCTCGGCTGGCCGACGTTCAGGGGCGCGGTCACACGTATCGGTCTCTGCAAGCCGACGTCGCCGTAATGTTCGAAGCTCGGCGCCGCCCGCCCGTCGAGCGATGTCAGGAGCGTTGGTCCCAGACAGATCGACCAGCGCACCCGCTTTGGATACCTTCTCGGCAACGCCGCGAGCTCGC
>DATBHU010000781.1:0-15965 GCA_036557265.1 Polyangia bacterium | reverse complement strand
CTGCCCACCATCGGCATCCACGCCGAGCTGTGACGCCGACGGCTCAGGCCTGGCCGACGAACGCGCGGATGGCGTCGAGCACGCGCGCGTCCGCGTCGGCCTGCGTGCCGCCGGACGCCTTGCGCTGCGCCGCCGACACCTCGAGCGAGTGGTTGCCGCCCTCGACCACCAGCAGCGTCGACGGCGCGGTCATGCGCGCGCGCACGCCGGCCAGCTTGTCGAGCGGGCAGAGCGCGTCGCGGCTCCCCTGCACGAACAGGATCGGCGCGCGCAGCGCGATCAGCACCTCGTCGCGCATCGCCCCCGTCGATCCCGACTGCAGCGGATAGCCGAGGCAGATGACGCCCGCGACCTTCTCCTCGAGCGCGACGTGGCAGCCGACGCGGCCGCCCATCGACTTGCCGATCAGGAACAGCGGCCCGGTCGCGCGGGCGCGGGCACCGGCCAGCGCCTCGCGGTGCGCGGCGATCAGGGCCGGCAGCTTGTCGGGCGTCTTGCGCCCGGCGCGCATGTACGGATAGTCGAAGCTGGCGACGTCGCCCAGCGTCGCCAGCCGATCGCGCCACGCGACCATCCAGCCCGACGACGACGGCGCGCCGGCACCGTGCGCGAACAGGAAAAACGGGCGCGCGGTCACGGCGCCACCTTGCCGTCCTGCTGCTGCTGCGCGAGCCCCGCCTCGATCGGCGTCTTCGGCACGAAGAACACCAGCACCAGGCTGGGCAGGCTGGCCACGCAGCAGAGCGCGAAGAACACCGGCCAGCTGACGTGCTGGCTGAGCGGACCCGCAAAGATCCCGCTCAGCGCGCTGACTCCCCCCACGATCGCGGTGATGAAGGCGAAGTGCGCCGCCGAGAAATCGGCGCGGCAGCGCTGCATCTGGAACACCGCGAACGCGGTCTGACCGACGCCCGCGACGAACTGCTCGACCAGAACGACCGGCAAGATGCCCGAGAACGGTGGCCTGAAGATCGCCAACCCAACATAAAGCGGGATGGCCAGATTCTGCAGGAAGGCCATCGGCGTCAGACAGCGCGGCAGCCCCTTGCGCGCGATGATCGCGCCGCCGACGATCGCACCCAGGATCGACGACGTGATGCTGAAGCCGTTCAGGATCCCGCGGTGGGCGGTGTCGACGCCGATGTCGCGCAGGAACGGCTTCGACATGCCGAACATCATGATGTCGCCGACCCGGTAGAAGACGAGGAACGACAGGACCAGCGCCGCGTTCGGCTGGGTCAGAAACGTGCGGTACGCCTCGCCGAATCCGTGGAGCTTCGCGCCGACGCCGGAGCGCGGGCGCCCGCCGGGTGGATGGTGCTCCGGCGGGTGCGGCATCACCAGGCGGTTGGTCGCCGCCGTCACCAGCATCAGGACGCCCGCCGCGCTGAAGCCGATGTGCCAGCCGCGGCGCGCGGCGAGGACGACCAGGCCGGAGGAGCCGACGATCTTGGCGACCTGGAAGGCGGCGATGCGCGTGCCGGCATAGAGCGCCTGGCCGCGCCGGTCGAGCGCCTGCAGATAGAAGCCGTCACAGGCGATGTCGTGGGTCGCGAGCAGGATCGCGAGCGCGCCCAGGCCGAACCAGAGCGGGAACGAGTTGCCGTGACTCGACACGCTCGCGATGCCGAACATCCCGACACCGAGGATGATTTGCATCACCCAGACCCAGCTGCGCAGGCGGCCGAACAGGTCGACGATCGGGCTCCAGAGGAACTTGAGCATCGTCGCGAAGTGCAGCGCCGACGTCATGGCGACCGCCGTGTTCGAGGCGCGGATCTGGGTCAGAAACTCCAGCGCCATCTGGTGCATGAAGCTCCAGGGCAGCCCCTCGCCGAAGTAGGTCGTCGACGTCCAGAGAAGAGCCTTCTTCGACTTCGTCGCCGGCGGCGGCGGTGGCGCGGTTTCCACGGGTCCAACGATGGTCGAGGGGTAACCCGGACGCCGCCAGTTTTTTCCCCATTGACGCCCGGCCGGGCTGCCTGATATTTGAATCCTGATGAAAATGAGAATGGATTTCAAAATCAGTTATCGCCTGGCCGCGCCGCTGGCGCTGGCGCTGGCGGCGGCCTTGTGGCCCGTGCCCGCCGCGGCGCAGATCCCGGTGCCCCCCGGCGCCGCCGCCGGGCCCGCTCCGGCCCCCGGCCCGGCCGCGCCGGCCCCCGGCCCGACTCCCGCCGCGCCGACCGCGCCCGGCGCCGCCCAGCCCGAGCCGCTCGCCGCCCCTCCGGCCGCCCCCGCCCCGGGCCCGGGCCCGACCGTCGACATGCCGCCCGAGCGCGACATGCCGTCGACGGCGCTGCCGCGCGAGACGCCGATCGAGACCCCGCTCGGGGGCGCGCCGGCGCTGACCGGCACCGCGGTCGGCGGCTACGGCGAGCTGACGCTGAACGCGCCCGCCAACGGCCCCGCCGTCGTCGACCTGCGCCGGTTCGTGCTGTTCGTCGGCCACAACTTCAGCGACCGCCTCCGCTTCTACTCGGAGGTCGAGGTCGAGCACGCCGTGTCGTCCGCCGACGATCAGGGCGAGGTCGAGATCGAGCAGGCGTACCTGGACGGCCTGTTCAACCGCAGCTTCAACCTGCGCGCCGGCCTGATCCTGATGCCGGTCGGCATCATCAACGTCTATCACGAGCCGCCGACGTTCAACGGCGTCGACCGCCCCGAGGTCGACACGCTGGTCATCCCGTCGACCTGGCGCGAGCCCGGCTTCGGCGTCTTCGGCGAGCTGGCGACCGGTCTCTCGTACCAGCTCTATTTCATCAACGGCATGAACGCGAACGGCTTCACCGCCGAGGCGGCCGTCGCCGACGGCCACCAGGAGGCGCAGCTGGCCGCCGCCCGCGACTTCGGCGCGGTGGGACGCCTCAGCTACGAGCCGATGCTCGCCACCATCGTCGGCGTATCGGGCTACTACGCGACCTCGGGCAACAGCCTGCGCTCGACGGTCGGCAGCGTGCCGGTCGGCCTGTGGGAGATCGACGCGCGCACGCGCACCCGCGGCTTCACCGCGCGCGCCGAGTTCGCGATGCTGTTCATCGGCGACACCGCCGGGCTGAACACGGCGCTGGCCGCCAGCCCCGAGCCGCCGTCGCTGCCCGTCGCCAAGCGCAGCCAGGGCGGCTACCTGGAGGGCGGCTACGATCTGCTGCGGCTGCTCCCGCTGGCGACCGACCAGAGCCTGACGCTGTTCGCGCGCTTCGACTACGCCAACACGCAGGCGAGCATCGCGCAGGCCAGCCTCGACGCCGGCTTCGTCGCCGACAAGAGCCTGATCCGCTACATCACGACGGTGGGCCTGGTCTACCGCCCGATCCCGCAGATCGCCCTCAAGACCGACTACCGCCGCCACGAGTTCGGCGCCGGCCCCGGCTTCAACGAGTTCGCCGCCGGCCTGGGCTGGATGTTCTAGATGGCACTGAGGTTCGACGTTCTTATGCGCTCGCTGACCACGTCAAAGGTCTGGGGACCCGCGGCGGTGCTCCTCGCCGCCGCATCCCTCGGGTGCCATCCGCCGTCTTCCGCGCCGGCGGATGATCCACCCGAGGTCGTGGTCGGCGAGCGCCTCTTTCTGGAGACGCGCTTCGCCCAGTTCTTCGCCGCCAGCGTCGACGTGAGCGGCAGCGTCAACGAGCCGCTGGCCGCCGGCGATCCCGTGCTCGACGCGCTGGAGACGACCGGCGATCCGCAGCCGGGGCCGTTCGCGGGCAAGTCGATGAACTGCCGCGCCTGCCACCTGGTCGACGAGGCGCCCGATCCGGGGACGACCGGCATCCGCACCTACGCCGACTTCGCGCGGCGCAGCCCCATCCCCGACCGCGGCGACGGGCACACGCACACGCCGCGCAACTCGCCGCCGCTGGTGAACGCGTCGGTGGCGCGCGACGGCGGCTTCTTCCTGCACTTCGACGGCGAGTTCGCGAGCCCCGAGGATCTGGTGGTCGGCACGTTGACCGGGCGCAACTTCGGCTGGCTGGCGAGCGAGCGCGCGGACGCCGTCGCCCACGTGGCGCGCGTCGTCCGCGAGGACAACGGGCGCGACGCGCTGGCGGCCGGCTGCTGGGGCAAGTCGTACGCGACGCTGCTGGCGGGCGCGGCCGCCGACATCCCGGAGATCTGTCGCATCCCGGAGGCGCTGCGCGTCGACGTCGCGACGGCCAGCGACGACCAGGTCGTGCGCGGCGTGGCGGGCCTGATCGCGGCCTACATGCGCGGCCTCGTCTACAAGCAGGACGCGGACGGGCGCTACGTCGGCTCGCCCTACGACGACTTCCTGATCCTGAACGGCCTGCCCCGCCAGCCCGACCCGGGCGAGAGCGGCCTCAGCTACGCGCGCCGGCTGCGCGCCGCGCTCGAAGCGCTGCCCGCGCCCAAGCTGCTCGACAACCCGTCGGTGCTCGCCTTCGCGCATCACGATCAGCCGTTCGCGTTCGGCGCCGACGCGCTGGCCGGCCTGCGCATCTTCCTGGCCGAGCCGGCTGGCACCGGCCCCCAGGCGACGACCGCGGAGCTCGCGGCCGGCGGCATCGGCAACTGCGTCGCCTGCCACGCGCCGCCGACCTTCACCGACTTCAGCTTCCACAACACCGGCGTCGCGCAGGAGGAGTACGACGGCATGCACGGCGCCGGCGCGTTCGCGGCGCTGGCGATCCCGAGCCTGGCCGAGCGGCAGGCGGCGCCGGCGAGCTTCCTGCCCGCGTCGGCGATGTACCCGACCGGCACGGGGATCTTCATGTCGGCGCCGTCGGCGGACGCGCCCGGCCGCACCGATCTCGGCGTCTGGAACGTGCTCGCCAACGACGCCGTCCCCGGGCCGCAGGCGACGCTCGTCGAGACGCTCGCGCAGGCGACGGGCACGGCGATGCCCGCCGACATGCTCGCGCTCTCGATCGCGCGCTTCAAGACGGCGGGCCTGCGCGATCTCGGGCAGTCGGCGCCCTACTTCCACAACGGCAGCGCCGACACGCTCGAGGACGCGGTCCGCCACTACGTCACCACCTCGACCGCGGTCCAGGCCGGCACGGTTCGCAACGGCGCCGCCGAGCTCGACCGCATGGCGCTGATCGACGCCGACGTCACGTCTCTGACCGCGTTCCTGCGCGCGCTCAACGAGGACTACGACTGATCGCGTGAAGAGCCGGCGAGCTGCGCTCGCCGCGAATCATCGCGGGGGGTTCGGGACCCTGTCAGGGTCCCGAGGTGCATCGTCCGATTCCGGAAAAGTCCCCGCGTACAGATGATTCCGTAAACGAGTGCCTGTTTTTTGCGAAAGATCAGCGGAACCGATACACGGTGTTGACCGGTCGCGCCCTATAGTGGCCGCGGAAAAGAGGAGGAAGACACCGTGAGTGAGTCGTCAGAGACAGGACAAACGAGCATCGTATTTCTCGGGCGCGAATCGTTTCGCATGCAGGTCGTGGCCGACGGCGTCCCCCAGCGCGTGTGGGACGCGCCGACGGAGCGGATCGTCGAGCGCAGACAGATCATCGAGCGGAGACGGAGCAACGGCGAGCGCCGCAAGCCGCGCGGCGGGATCGAGCTGGCCGCCCCGGTCGGCGCGCCGATCGATCCGTGGCCCGCGGCCGCGCCCACGCCGGCGTGGAACCGCGTCCTCGCCATCTCGCTCGCCACCTTCGTTTGCGGCGCGCTGCTCGCGACGGGCGTCAATCGACTGCGCCGCCGCTCGCCCGCGCCGACGGTGATCGCGCAGGTCGAGCCCATCCAGAGGTCCGCGCCCGGTCTGACCCCGCTGCGGGCGGCTCAGCCGTCGGCGGCGGCGCCGCCGCTGGCGCGGCCGCAGGCTCAGCCGGTCGGGCCGACGGTCGAGCCGCTGCCGAAGCTGGAAGCGGCGCCCGCCCCCGCGGCGGTCGCGCCGCCCGCGATCGATTCGCGGCGTGAGAAGCGGCCCGCGGTGGCGAAGCTCACGCCGCCCACGCGCGGTGAGCTGGAGCTCGCCGCGCGACCGAGACGCGCGCCGCCTCCGCCTGCGAAGGCGCTCCGCACGACCGAGCCCGACCCGTTCGACGCGGCCCGGGTCCGAAAGCCGGCCGGCCCGCGCCAGTGGGTCGATCCGTTCGCGGACTGAAGCGCGCGCCGACGCGCGACCGCCCGGGTCGAACGCTCAGCGACGGTGGTGGCGGCGGCGGCGCCAGATCGCCAGCCCGCCCGCCGCCATCGTCAGCCAGACCATCAGGCCCGGCGACCCGCCGGTGGTGCAACCACACCCGCCCGGACTCTGCACCGGCACGGGGACGCTCTCGTTGTGTGCCTTCAGCGCGCCGCTGATCATGGCGCGGTTGTCGACGACCATCTGCCCCTCGCCGTCGCCGCTGCGGGTCCAGGCGACGGTGGAGGCGGGCAGCCGCTGATCCAGATCGCCGCGGTCGTACTGCCGGCACGACGACGGCTTCGCGGCGTAGTTCACGTCCTGGCCGTCCTCGGTCCGCAGCCGCACCGGCGCGCTGCACACCTGCGTCCCGTCGCCGCACATCACGTGCGCGACGGCGACGTGCTGGGGCGCCACGTTGGGCAGCGACGCGTTGGTCACGAACAGCGGATCTTTCGTCATCTCTTCGGGCGAGATGAACGTCGCGAGCCGCGTCAGGATCCCGTTCCGCGCGAACAGGACCCGGTAGTTGTCCATCGGCGTCAGCACGTCGGCGTCCATCTGCGCCGTCGCCGCGACCGGATCGAACGGCGCGAACGCCGCCATGTTGTTGCTCCAGTAGTAGCTGAGGTTGGCGTAGAACGTCGCCTCGCTGGTCCCCTGGGTGACCAGCCCCGCCGGCTCCGGGATGTACTGACGCAGGATCTGCAGCACCGCGCCGGTCGGCGTCAGGCCGGCGCGCGCGAGCGCGGCCATGAACAGGGGCGGCGTGGTCGCGGTCGCCAGATCGCCGCGCACGTTCGACGCCAGCGTGAACCAGGTCGTCGAGTTGGAGACCGGCATCGCGTACTCGACGGCGAAGGCGTCGCCCCCGGCCTCGTTGGCCGCTTCCTTCAGCAGCTGATCGTAGTTGCTGCCGCCGGTGAACCAGTCGAGCCTCGCCTGGTCGATCTCGATCTCGGAGTAGGCGAGCGGCACGGCGCGCGCGTCGGCGAGCACCCAGACGTTGATGCGCAGATCCGGCGTCGAGGCGATCGCCGTCAGCTTGAGCGGCAGGCAGGCCTCGGTGGCGGCCAGGTGCAGCACGATGGGACGGATCGCCGACGCGGTCTGTCCGGGCTGCAGCCGCACGGCGACGAACGCGAAGTTGTCGGCGACGTAGGCGTCGATGATCTTCCCGCTGTCGTCGGACACGTAGTAGCCGTTGGTGGTCAGCCAGCTGCGCAGGGTGGCGCCGTCCGTCGAGCTGATCACGACGTAGTCGAACGGGCCGACGCTGCCGCTCGACAGCACCTGGACACCGACGCCGCCGTCCACCGGCCCGCCGCCGTTGTCCTTCGACGCGGAGGCGCCGCCGGCCGCGCTGCCGCAACCCGCGCCGACGCCGTTGACGCCCTGGCAGTTCCCCTCCATCTGATAGGTGACGTTGAACGACGGTCGGGTCGGCGGTTCGATGCGATCGAACAGGATGTCGGAGCCGACCGTGACCGTGGGCGTGGAGGTGACCGGGACGATCCAGGAGAACTTGCTGGCCGGCCCCGTGTAGAAGATCTGGATGTGGGCGTCGACGGTCGCCGCGTGCGTGACGGGATCCTTGCCCATCACGAACAGGACGTTCTCCGCCGCCTGCGCGATCGGCAGCGGCGTGTTCGACGCCGGCTGGTCGCAGAAGAAACCGCCGCAGGCCCGGGCCGGCCGCGCGCCCGCGCCGACCAGCGATAACACCGCGGCCCCCGCCGCCACCATCGCGCGCGCATGGTTCATGGGGTCCCCGCGCGTGCAAGGCCGTGGCCACCCGCGGCAGCGCTGAAATGTCGGGCGGTTAGGCCCCGCCGCCGGCGCGCGCGCGCCGCAAATCCGGACATTTCTGTCGTGGTTCGGGACGGTCGAACGCGCGCGCGGAGGCTGCTATTCTGGCGGGCCTTCACCGGTCGCAACCCCCATGATCCGCATCTTCGACAAGAACAGCCCCGATTTCCAGCGCCGCCTCGACTCCCTTTGCAACCGCAGCAGCGAGCTGGGCGAGGAGATCGAAGCGGCCGCCCGGCGCACGATCGCCAAGGTGCGCGCGGGCGGCGACGCGGCCCTGCGCGCGCTGACCGCGGAGTTCGACAAGCGGCAGCTCGACGCGCTGGAGCTGCCGGCCGCCGAGTGGGACGCCCTCGCCGCCCGCACGTCGCCCGAGGTGCGCGCCGCGCTCGAGCACGCCGCGCGGCGGGTGCGCACGTTCCACGAGCGCGAGCGCCACGCCTCCTTCGAGATCTCCGAGGACGGCGTGCGCGTCGGCAGCCGCGTCGATCCGCTGGCGCGCATCGGCATCTACGTCCCGGGCGGCAAGGCGCGCTACCCGTCGACGGTGATCATGACGGCCATCCCGGCGCGCGTGGCGGGCGTGCGCGAGATCGTGATGACGACGCCGGGACCTTCGCCGGAGACGCTGGCGGCCGCGCGCCTGGCGGGCGTCGATCGCGTCTTCTTGCTGGGCGGCGCGCAGGCGATCGCCGCGATGGCGTACGGCAGCGAGAGCGTGCCGCGCGTCGACAAGATCGTCGGCCCGGGGAACGCCTACGTCGCCGCCGCCAAGCGCCTGGTGTTCGGCGACGTCGGCATCGATTCGATCGCCGGCCCGACCGAGGTGGTGATCGCCGCCGAGGCGGGCGTCGACCCACGCTGGATCGCGGCGGATCTGCTGGCCCAGGCCGAGCACGACGAGCTGGCGGTGCCGATCCTGATCGCGCGCGGCAAGCCGTTCGCCGAGCAGGTGGCGGCGGCCGTCGCCGCCCAGCTGGCCGAGCTCCCGCGGCGCGCCATCGCGGAGAGGTCGCTGGCCGATCAGGGCGCCATCTTCGTCGTGGACGGTCCGGACGCCCAACGAGAAGACGACGACATCGTGCGCCTGATGAACCTGCTGGCGCCCGAGCACGCCGAGCTGGCGCTGCGCGACGCGCGCGCGCTGGCGCCGCGGATCACCACGGCCGGCGCGCTGTTCCTCGGGATGCACACCCCCGAGCCGGTGGGCGACTACATGGCCGGCCCCAGCCACGTGCTGCCGACCGGCGGCAGCGCGCGCTTCGCGTCGCCGCTGGGCGTGAGCGATTTCATCAAGCGCACGTCGATCATCGAATACGACGCGGGCGCGCTGGCGGCGCAGACCGACGACATCGACCGGCTGACCGCCGTCGAGGATCTGCACGGCCACGGCCGCGCCGTCACCATCCGCACCCGGGGATGACGGCGTGAACCTGGCGGCGACCCTGCGCGGGACCACCTACCGGTTCCGCGATCTCAAGCAGGTCCTCGCCAAGGCCAACGAGGAGAAGTCGGGAGATCGGCTGGCCGGTCTGGGCGCCGAGAGCGTCTCGGAGCGGGTGGCGGCCAAGCGCGTGCTCGCCGACGTGACGCTGCAGGAGCTGTACGAGAACCCGGTGGTCCCGCCCGACCAGGACGCGGTGACGCGCCTGATCCTCGAGGACGTGCAGCGGCCGATCTACGAGAGCGTCAAGTCGTGGACCGTGGCGAAGCTGCGCGAGCACGTGCTGTCGGACGAGAACGACGGCGCGGCGCTGCTGCGGCTGTCGCGCGGGTTGACCAGCGAGATGATCGCGGCGTGCGCGAAGCTGATGACCAACATGGATCTCGTGCACGCGGCGCGGAAGATCCGCGTCGTGGTCCACGCCACCAACACCGTGGGTCTGCCCAACCGGCTGTCGATCCGGCTGCAGCCGAACCACCCGTCGGATTCGATCGAGGGCATTCTTGCCTCGCTGCGCGACGGGCTGGTGTACGGCGCCGGCGACGCGGTCATCGGCATCAACCCGGTCACCGACGATCCGGGGACGACGGCGGCGATCCTGAACGCGACCGGCGACTTCATGCGCCAGTGGCGGATCCCGACCCAGAACTGCTGCCTGGCCCACGTGACCACCCAGATGAAGGCGCTGGAGCAGGGCGCGCAGCTGGGCCTGATGTTCCAGTCGATCGCCGGCACCGAGAAGGCGCTGCGCAGCTTCGGCGTCACGCTCTCCTTGCTGGATGAAGCGCAGGAGATGACATTGAAGCTGGGACAGGCGCAGGGACCCAACGTCATGTATTTCGAGACCGGGCAGGGCTCGGCGCTGTCGGCCGACGCGCACGAGGGCGCCGATCAGATGACGCTGGAGGCGCGCAACTACGGGCTGGCGCGCCACTACCGCCCGTTCCTGGTCAACACGGTGGTCGGCTTCATCGGCCCGGAGTACCTGTACGACGCCCGACAAATTACGCGCGCGGGCCTGGAGGATCACTTCATGGGCAAGCTGCACGGCATCTCGATGGGGTGCGACGCCTGCTACACGAACCACGCCGACGCCGACCAGAACGACCTCGAGAACCTGGAGGTGCTGCTGTCGACGGCCGGCTGCAACTTCTTCATGGGCCTGCCCATGGGCGACGACGTCATGCTGAACTACCAGTCGACGTCGTTCCACGACGGCGCGGCGCTGCGCCAGCTGTTCGGCTTCCGCCCGGCCCCCGAGTTCGAGGCCTGGCTGGAGGAGATGGGGATCATGCGCGACGGCAAGCTGACGCCGCGCGCGGGCGACCCGACGCTGCTGTCATGAAGCCGGGCGCGCCCAAGCCGACCGTCGATCGCGCCCGCATCGAGGCGATGGTGCGCGAGGCGCTGACGCGCGATCAGGGCGCGGCGGCGGCCGCGGCGCGCGACATCGAGACGGCGGGCGCGCTGCTGCTGACGCCCGACCGGGGCGTGAACATCGGCGAGGCCTACGATCCGCCGGTGCTGGCGCGCATGCTGGCGTCGACGCCGGCGCGCGTGGCGGTGGGCCGGGTCGGCCCGCGCTACCACACCAACACCATGCTCCGCTTCCGCGCCGATCACGCCGCCGCCAAGGACGCGGTGCTGTCGGAGGTCGATCCGGAGCTGATCGCGCGGCTCGGGATGTTCGAGGTGGCGTCGCGCGCGCCCGACAAGGCGATCTTCCTGCAGCGCCCCGATCTCGGCCGCGCGCTGTCCGACGAGGGGCGCGCCGAGCTCAGCAAGCGGATCGGCCGCGCCCCGACGCTGGTGATCGTCTACGGCGACGGGCTATCGGCCGCCGCGCTGAACCAGCACCTGGCCGAGTTCCACGCGTCGCTCGAGCGGGCACTCGCGTCGCGCGGCATCGGCCACGCGACGCCGTTCTTCGTGCGCCGGTCGCGCGTCAAGATCATGGACGAGATCGCGCGTCTGGTGGGCGCGCAGGCGGCGCTGTTCGTCTGCGGCGAGCGCCCCGGCCTCGGCTTCGCCGACTCGCTGTCCGCCTACTACATCTATCAGCCGGCGGCCGGCGCGACCGACGCCGACCGCGAGGTGATCTCGAACATCAACCCGCGCGGCCGCGCCCCCGCCGACGCGGCGGTCGACGTCGCGGCGGCGATCGAGCGGATCCTGCGCGAGAAGAAGTCAGGCGTCGTGCTGGCGGCGCGCTGATGAAGATCGACCTTCCGCCGCTCAAGCCGCGCGCGCTGGCGGTGCGAAGCATCCCCGACGCCAGCGACGAGCTGGCGCGGGCGTTCGGCCTGCCGAACGGGCGGCGCGCGCTCGGCATCATCACCGCGAGCTCGGACGACGCGCTGTACGCGGCGCTGGATCAGGGGACCAAGGCGTCGCCGGCCGACGTCGTCTACGCGAAGTCCTTCTACGCGGGCGCCAACTACCCCTCCGGGCCGCTGTCGGGCGAGTGCATCGGCGTCTACGCCGGGCGCGATCCGGCCGAGGTCGACGCCGCGATGGACGCCTGCCTCGCCTATCTCGAGAGCGAGGCCTGGTTCTACGCGGCCTCCACGGCCGAGGAGCCGGATCGCCCGGTGGCGCTGTTCCCGCACGTGATCGCGTCGGTGGGGCGCTACCTGGCGCCGCTCGCCGACATCGCGGTCGGCAGCCCCCTCGCCTATCTGATCGCGCCGCCGCTGGAGTCGATCGTCGGCCTGGACGCCGCCTGCAAGGCGGGGCGCGTGCGCGTCGCCAAGTGGTTCGGTCCGCCGTCGGAGACGAACTTCGGCGGCGGCTACCTGACCGGCGATCTGCCGGCCTGCGAGGCGGCCGCGCGCGCGTTCGCCGCCGCCATCGTCGACGTCTGCGCGGCGCCCGTCGCGCGCCGTTCCAGCCGCGGCGCCGGCGAGAGCCTGGCCCGCTCGCCCGCGCGGCCCGCCGCCGCTGCCGGGCGCTTCCAGGCGCTGGCGACCGGCGAGCGCTTCGCCGACAAGCCCGATCACCTGACCCACCTGGTCGACGACGCGTCGCTGGTGCCGAAGACGCACCCGCGCATCGCCGCCCGCGGCAAGCTGGATCTGTTGCAGTCGGCGCTGCTGGACGCGCAGGTCACGGCCGACACCGACGGCGCCCGCGCGCTGGTCGGCGAGCTGGGCGAGCTCCTCGAGCTCGCCCGCGCCCTGGTCGGCGCCGAGGTGACGGGCCGCGAGGTGCCGCCCCCGCGCCTGTTCGGCATGGGCTCCGACGAGCTGCGCGACGCGACCCACCACACGCACGAGCTCTACGGCGTCCCGTTCATGTATCCGGACGTGCGCCAGGGCCCGGTGATCGCGAAGCTGTCGCTCGCGCGCGGCATCGCGCGCGAGGCGGAGCTGGCCGTGATCGCCGCGTTCCCGCCGGCGCGCGGCGCCGTCACCGCCCCCCCCGCGCGCGCCGACCTGGCGCACGCGCTGAACCGGATCTCGTCGGCGCTCTACCTGCTGGCCTGCCGCTACGTGGCGGGCCTCTACCAGGGGAGCCGGCGGCCGTTCGGACCGATCCGCGGCTGGCGCCCGCCCGCCCAGAAGAAGCCGGAGAACAAGGCGTGAGCGCGGCGCAGGCGCCGGAGAAGCTGGCGCGCCTGGCGAAGCTGTACGACGACGAGATCGCGCCCGCGTACGCGGCCCGCTTCGCGACGCTGCTGCTGCGCCACGTCCGCCCGATCGGCGGCGCGCGCGTCGTCGAGATCGGCTGCGCGACGGGCGCGCTGACGCGCGAGCTGTCCCGCCGCTTCGACGACAAGAGCGCCGTCGCCGCCTTCGACGAGGCCGAGGCGTTCGTGACCGAGGCGCGCCACAAGATGGAGGGCGTCGACGATCTGCGCGCCCCCATCACGCTGCGCGTGGCGGAGGCGCGGGCGCTGCCCGTCGACGACGCCGCCGCCAACGTCGCCGTGTCGAACCTGGCCGTCGCCGCCCTGCCGGATCCGGGCGCGGCGCTGGAGGAGATCTCGCGCGTGCTGGCGCCGGGCGGCCTCGCGGCGATCACGGCGCCCTTGCGCGGGACCTGGGCCGAGTTCCTCGATCTGTTCCGGGAGGTGCTGAGCGAGAGCGGCAAGCGCGATCGCCTGGCCGGCGTGGATCGCTACCTGGCCGGCCTCCCCGACGGCCCGCGCGTGGCCGGCTGGCTGGAGAAGGCCGGCTTCGCCGACGTCGGCGTCGAGACCGAGCGCTGGGAGATCCTGTTCAAGAGCTCGCGCGAGTTCCTGTTCGCGCCGCTGATCGAGATGGGCCCGCTGTCGCAGTGGAAGCGGCTGGCGGGCGGCGGCGACGACATGCAGGACGCCTTCTTCTTCACCAAGGAGGCGATCGACAGCTACTACAAGGGACGCCCCTTCGCCGTCACCGTCGTCGGCGCCGTCGCCTGGGGCACGAAGCGGCGCTAGTCGCTCCGCGCGGCGCGGCTGACCTGCTACGATCGGTCAGCTGCGATGTTCGCTCCTCCCCTGAGCGGCGCGCGCGCCCGCGATCAGCGCCCGAGCTTCGCGCCGAAGAAGTCTCCCGGCGCGGCGCCCGACAGGACCAGCGACGGCGACGACGCGTAGCCGTCCTGGCCGCGGAAGATCGCGACGTCGCTCATGCCGTGGTAGTCGGTGGCCCAGCGGCCGGTGATCAGCTCGGGCAGGCCGTCGCCGTCGAGGTCCGCCGCCGCGAAGCCGCGCGGGCTCGGATCCGACGTACCCGACGGGACCGTCACGCCGGCCGTCGTCGCCACGCTGCTGCCGCCGAAGAAGACGTCGACCCGGCGGCCCGTCGGGACCCGCCCGTCGATGGCCGGAACGTACGCGCCGCGCGCGACGACCGCGAGATCGGCGAAGCCGTCGCCGTTGACGTCGCCCGCCGGCGCGACGATCTTGGCGAACCATTCGCCCGGCAAGCCGCTGGTGATGGCCAGATCGGGCGTGAGGTGAATGTGCTGCCCGCCAAAGTAAACGTACGCGTGCGCCGGTAAGGCCTGCGCCCCTTCACCGCCCGGCGCGCCCACCACGACGTCGTCGTAGCCGTCGCCGTCGAGATCGCCCGGCAGGGCGACGGAAAAGCCGAAGTAACCGGCGGTCGCCTGGGGCGGGTCGAGCGTCACGTCGGCCGTGTCGTCCATCGACGGGCCGCCGAAGTAGACGTAGACGCGGCTCGCCCCCTCGTGGCTGCCGACGACGAGATCGGGGTAGCCGTCGCCGTTCACATCCCCCGCGCCGGCGATGGAGGCCCCGAAGAACTCCTGGGTGCTGCCGGAGAGCGTGAGGTCGGCGTGGTCCGTGAAGGTGGGGCCACCCCGGTAGATCTGCACGAAGCCCGGCTCCACCGCCGTGCGGTTGGGCGAGATGGTCGCGCCGCCGACCGCGAAGTCGTCGTAGCCGTCGCCGTTCACGTCGCCGATCCCGGCGGCGGCCGTGTTGTCGTCGTTGGTGATGCCGGCGGTGAACGCGAAGGCGGGCTGCGTCGGCAGGGTGGCGCCGCCGAGAAACAGCAGCGCGCGCGGCGCCGGGACCACGTTCGGCGTCGACTCGTTGCCGATGGTCTTCGCCACGAAGTCGCCGTAGCCGTCGCCGTTCACGTCGCCGACCATCGCGACCGTCGAACCGAGCCCGTCGAAGATCAGGTCGCTGCTGATCACCGCCGCCGGCGTCGACGACAGCGTCGGCCCGCCGAGATAGATGAACAGCTGTCCCCCCATCTGCACGACGGCGCTGCTCTGGGGGGCGCCGACCACCAGGTCCGGGTAGCCGTCGCCGTTCACGTCCGTGTTGAGCGCGCCGGCCGCGCGGCCCGCCACCACGTAGCGCGGCACCGACCATTCGCCGCAGTCGTCGCCGGCGCAGGCGCGCACGCGCCAGTAGTAACGGCGGCCGACCGGGGCAGACGTGGAGTAGGGGAGCGCCCCCGGCGCCGGGACGTAGCTCGGCGTGGTCAGCGCCGGCTCGTCGATCTCGGGCGACGGGAACGTGCACGTCGCGGGCGACGCGCAAGAATCGTCGACCTGCAGCTGGTAACGATCCGCCGGGCTGCTGGCGCGCCAGCGCAACGCCTGGCCCGGACCGGCTGCCAGGCCCAGCCCGGCGCCGTTCGCGGGCGCGACGGCGACCACGCCCAGACCGTTGCCGACCAGCACGCGGTAGTTGCACGCCGCCAGCGCGACGCAGCCGAGCAGCGAGACCCGCAGGCCCCCGAGGACGACGTGACGACCATTGGCCATGACCACCTCACTCCTGGATTGGCGATCGTCGCGTCGTTTCATCATTGAATCTTCTCGAGCGCGGCGGACACCGCCTCCTGCTGAATGCCGCCCGGGAACCGCCGCCGGAACCGCTCGGCGCGGGCGCGCGCGGAGGCGGCGTCGCCGGCGGTCACCAGCGCCTGGATCCAGAGCGCCTCGCGCTCCTCCGCCAGCTGGCCGTCGGGAAAGCGGCGCGCGTGCTGCTCCAGGGCGGCGATGGCGTCACCGGGCGCGCCGCGTGCCAGCGCCGCGAGCGCGGCGGCGATCGGAACGTTCTCCTCCGTGAGGCCGGCGGCGGGCGGCGCCGGCGTGTCGGCGCTGCGCCCGGCGGCGGGCGGCCCCGCGGCGGGGCCGCGG
>DATBHU010000780.1:0-8751 GCA_036557265.1 Polyangia bacterium | reverse complement strand
GGTAAAACGCGAACACGACCGCGCACGCCAGGGAGATCTGGAGGCCGAAGCGGCCGCCGAGGACGTACCCGTCGTCGATCGCTCTCCGGATGGGACCGCGCTTTCCCGCCGGCGCGGGCGCCGGTGACTTGCCGAGCGCGCGCTGCCGCGCCGCCAGCCCGGCCGCCATGCCGGCCGCCGCGATCAAACCGACCCACAGGAACAGCGAGCCGAGCTTGATCGCCGCCGGCCACTTCACCTTCTCGGCGACGTGAACCGACGCCAGCTCCTCGGGCTCGAGGAAGAAGTCGCGCGCGATGATCAAGGTCCCGACCATCATCAGCAGGCCGGCCACCGGCTCGGCGGCGTTGCCTTCCAGCGCCTCGTCCAGGAAGACGCCGAGCGCAAGCGCGATCGCCGGCAGGGCGACATAGCGGACGTCGTTCGCGACCGCGTTGAGGTACCCCGACACGCCGAAGCCGAGGCCGGCGAAGATCAGCAGGTACAGGCTGCCGAAGACGAGGCGGGTGTTCGTGGTGGCGCCCCCGGTGGTGCCGTCGCCGTCGCCGTCCAGCCGGGTGAGCGGGCGGGCCAGCGCGAAGATCGCCACCGCGCTCCACGGGAACAGGCCGAAGCCGAGCTGGCGGATCAGCGCCTCGAACGTGTGGGTCGGCGCGCCCGCGTGGGGGACGGTGCCGAGCAGCCAGCTGTACTTGCCGGCGACCAGGCCGGTCATCGACATGATCACCAGCGCGATCGCGGCCAGGGCCAGCAGCGTGAACGGCCAGAACGCGCGCGCGCCCGGGTGGATCGCGCTCGCGCCCAGCGGCCGATCGGCCGGGACGTCGCGGCCCACGCCCGACGCGCTGAGCGGCGCGGTCCCGTCGGCGATCTCCGTGCCGGGCGGGTTGGGCCGGAGGCCGTAGCCGATCAGCAGCGCGGCGACGATCGAGAGCACCGGCAGCACGAAGCCGAGCAGGGCGCCGCCCGCGTAGACCCCGACCACGACGCTCGCCACGGCGATCAGCAGGTCACGCTCGCGCCGGCGCCCGTCGGGCGGCCAGGCGAAGCGCCCGAAGCCGCCCAGCGCCAGGGCCAGCACCGCGACCAGCGGCGCGTCGGAGGTCAGCTGGCGCGCCTCGAGCGCGAACAGCGGCATCGTGCCGAGCACCAGCGTCGCGAGCAGCGCCGCGCGCGGGCGGAACAGGCTGCGCCCGGCCCAGTAGACGGCCATCAACGCGCCCACGGCCGAGAGCGCGATCGGCAGCCGCGCGCCGAATTCGGTCGCGCCCATGACCGCGATGCCGACCGCCGACAGCAGCATCGACAGCGCGTGGGTGCCGGGATACCTGCCGCCCGCGGTCGGGTCGAAGAAGTGGCCCGAGCGGGCGACGTCGCGGGCCTGCTCGGCCAGCTTCAGCTCCCACGGGTCCCAGAAGCCGAAGCGCGAGACGCGCAGCAGGCAGATCAGAACGGCGAACGCGAGCGCCCACGCCCACGTCGGCACGCGCCGGAGCTCGTCGACGACGCGCCCGAACGGGCTGGGCGCAGGTCCCGATTCGGCCTTGGGGGCGGGGGCTTCGGTCGGCACGGACTCCGTCTACTTCTTACCTTGCGGCGCGCAGGCGTCGAGGGCCTAGTCGGTGGCCGCGTCCTGGTTGCCGCCGCCGCTGCCGCCGGTCCCGCTGCCACCGCCACCGCCGGTCCCGCCGCCGCCAGCGCTGCCGCCGGCCCCGCCGCGGCCGCCCGCGCCGCCGCTGCCGCCCGCGCCACCGCCCGCTCCGCCGGCTCCGGCCGGGCTGGCGGTGCCGCCGTAGTCGGCGCACGACGCCGAGCCCGACGCGAACGACAGACCCTGGTCGCACTTGTTGCCGGCGTACGGATCGCAGAAGGGCGCCGCCGTCGCGCAGTCGTCATTGGAGGTGCAGTTGCCCGCCAGCGGAACGCGGTCCGTGCACGAGCCCGCGGAGCAGCGCAGGCTGTCGATGCACGGCGTATTGGCGTCGCAGGTGGCGCCGCTCATCCCCTTCGCCATGCAGACGAAGACCTGCGACGCGTTCTGCGCGCAGTAGTTGTTGCTCGGGCAGACGTCGCCGGGGTTGCTGCAGCCAGCGCTGACGGAGTGCGACGTCGCGCACAGGCCCTTGTCGCAGATCACCTTGTTCGCGCAGTCGTACTTGACGTCGCAGCTGTCGACGTTGACCGCGCCCTTGCCCTGGAACACGTAGTTGCAGGCCTCGTCCATCGAGGCCATGTCGGCCGGCGTGATGGTCGACTTCCCGTAGGCCGACTTCGTCTTGTTGATGCAATCGCCGACGTTGCCGGCCACGAAGGTGCGCGTGCCGCTCGCCTTCGCGGCGCTGGCGAACGCCGTGCAGACCGCCGTCCGCTGGGTCTTGCACATGGTCTTGTCGCTGACGCACCGATCGGTCACCTGACACTCGGCGTCTGCTTTCTGTGCGCAGAAGTCCGCCTCCGTCACCGTTTTACCGCCGCCCCCGCCGCCGCATCCCACGCCCAGTCCCACGCTCGTGCCCGCGAGCATCGCCGCGATCGCCGCGGCCCGCGCCAGATTTCGACCGTTCATGCCTGATCCTCCGATGGAAAAAACGCAGTCTTGCCCTCTCGCTCTCGGCGGTCAAGGGCCGACGCGGTGGCCGGCGGCTCGGCTCACCCGGCCTGCTTGCCGAACCGGACGGTCTCGCCGTGATCCAGCAGGGCGACGCAGGGCGCCTGCTCGGCGCCCTGTGCTTGGGCTCCGCACAGCGGCAGGCCGCGCGCGCGCATGATCTCCTGCAGCCAGTCGAGCGGCGCCTCCAGCGGCTCGTAGCTGAGCGGAAACGATCCGTAGCTGGTCGGGATCATCACGCGCGCCCCGAGATCTTCGAACGCGTAGACCGCGTCCAGCGGCGACAGGTGCTCGTCGCGGAACGCCGCCGGTTCGTAGCCCGCGATCGGCAGCAGGGCGATGTCGGGCCGGAAGCGCCGCCCGATCTCGACGAAGCCGGAGAAGTAGCCGGTGTCGCCGGCGACGTAGATCGAGTGCCGGGGCGTGCGGACGACGTAGCCGCAGGCGCCGCGCCGGGCCGAGTCGCCGAACCCGCGCGACCCCGAATGGCGGACCGGCACGGCGGTCACCTCGATGTCGGACGACCGGTAGCCGCGCCCCGGCTCCAGCGCCTCGACCTTCATCAGGCCGGCCCGGCGCACCAGCCGCTCGCAGTGGGGCGGGACGATCACGGGGGCCGAGCCGGGCAGGCGCCCCAGGCTCGACCGCGACAGGTGATCGCGGTGGGCGTGCGTCACCAGCACCAGGTCGACGTCGGCGACGTCCTGGGCGGCGATGCCGGCCGCCTTGGCGCGCCGCACGCCGTAGAGCGTGTTCTCGAGCAGCGGATCGACGAGCACGCGGCTGCCCGGCGTCGTGATCATCACCGTCGCGTGCCCGACGAAGGTGATGGCCACGGTCCCGGCGGGCGGCCGCGGCACGGCTGCGGCGGACGCCGGCGCGGTCCCTCGACCCAGCCGCCCGAGCACGCTGCGCAGGTAGCGCAGCGACAGCGTCATCGGCAGCGCGCCGTGCAGCCGCTTGCGGTGCTCGTGGTCGAGCTCGCGCGACCGCTCGGTGAAGTTCATCATGGTGGGTCGGCGGCGGGCCGGGTTCATGGGTGCGTTTTGCTCGCCGGGGCCCGGCGTGGGAAGGTAACGATCGACGTGAGCAGCGACGCGCAGACCGACCCGAGAGGGGCCCCTGTCGTCGACCCCGTCGTCATTCTGGGCGGCGGGCTGACCGGCATCTCGACCGCGGCGCACTTGCGCGCGCCGTGGCTGCTGTTCGAGCGCGACGAGCGGCTGGGCGGGCACGCGCGCACCGACGAGCGTGACGGGTATCGCTTCGACAAGACCGGGCACTGGCTGCACCTGCGCGACCCCGGCGTCAAGCAGCTGGTCGACGAGTTGTTGCCCGGACAGATGGTTCCGATCGCGCGCAGGGCCCGAATCTTCTCCCACGGCGTGCTGACGCGCTACCCCTACCAGGCGAACCTGCACGGCCTGCCGCCCGAGGTGATCAAGGAGTGCCTGCTGGGCGTCGTCGACGCCAAGCTGCGGCACGCGGAAGAAGAGGCAGAGACAGGCGCGGCCCCGAATAACTTCGAGGAGTACTGCCTGCGCCACTTCGGCGCCGGGATCTCGAAGCACTTCATGATCCCGTACAACGAGAAGATCTGGGGCGTGCACCCGCGCGAGATCACGGCCGCCTGGTGCGCGCGCTTCGTGCCGCTGCCGAACCTCGAGCAGGTGATCGCGGGCGCGGTCGGCGCCGGTCCGCCCGAGATGGGCTACAACCAGAGCTTCCTCTACCCGAAGTCGGGCGGCATCGAGACGTTCACGCGCGCGCTGCAGACGCGCCTCGACGGCGGACGGGTCCACACGCGGTCCAGTCCCGACGCCGTCGACTGGCGGCGGCGCGAGGTGACCATCGGCGGCGAGCGCGTGCGCTACCGGGCGCTGGTGGCGACGCTGCCGCTGCCCGAGCTGCTGAAGCGGATGGTCGATCTGCCGCCCGAGATCGAGACCCAGGCGGCGCGCCTGCGCTGCACGACGCTGCGCTACCTGAACATCGGCGCGCGCGGGGCGCCGCCCGCCGACTGGCACTGGATCTACGTGCCCGAGAAGCGATATCCGTTCTACCGCGTGAACGTCTTCTCGACCGCGATGCCAAGCATGGCGCCTCCCGGCTGCGCATCGATCTGCGTCGAGATGGCCGACCGCGGCCCGATCGCCGACGCGGCGGTGCGCGACACGGCGGCGGCGCTGGTGGCGGCCGGTGCCCTCAACAGCGCCGACGACGTGGTGTTCGCGGAGCCGAAGGAGATCGAGTACGCCTACGTCGTGTTCGACCAGCACTACTACGAGGCGACGCGGGCGATCTTCGGCTTTCTGGAGAAGAACGCGATCTACCCGCGCGGGCGCTACGGGGCCTGGACCTACAACGCCATGGAGGACTGCGTGCTGGCCGGACGCGAGGTGGCGGGGGTGATCGACGCTGCCGTCGGAGCGGCCGCGTGAGCGAGGCGGGCGCGGCGCCCCACCTGTCGATCGTCATCCCCGTCTACAACGAGGAGGGGATCCTGCGCGGGTCGGTGCTCGAGCTGGAGGAGAAGCTGCGCCGCTTCGGCTGGAGCTACGAGCTGCTGCTGTGCGAGAACGGATCGCGCGACCGCACCGTCGAGATCGGCAAGGAGCTGCAGGTCGAGCACCCGGAGGTGCGGATGCTGTCGGTGGGCGCGCCGAACTACGGCCTGGCGATGAAGCAGGGGATCCTGGAGGCGCGCGGCCGCTACGTCATCTGCGACGAGATCGACCTGCTGGACACCGAGTTCTACGCGCGGGCGATGGCGCTGCTGGAGCGGAGCGACACCGACCTGGTCGTCGGTTCGAAGGCGATGGTCGGGTCGAACGACCAGCGCCCGCTGTTCCGGCGGGCGGCCACCCGCATCTACAACGGGATGCTGCGGGTGGTCTGCCACTACCCCGGGACGGACACCCACGGCCTGAAGGCGTTCCGGCGGGAGGCGCTGCTGGACACGGCGCGCCGCTGCGTGCTGGACCGCGACGTGTTCGCGAGCGAGTTCGTCATCCGGGCCCACCGCGAGGGCAAGCAGGTCGTCGAGATCCCGTTCGCGGTGCGCGAGAAGCGCCCCCCCTCGATCCGCCTGGTCGCCCGCGTCCCCCACGTCATCAAGAGCGTCGCCAAGCTGGCAGTTTCGGTTCGGCATGCCGGCGAGGATTGATGCATTGAAGCTGTTTGCCCTCGCCCCGCGTAGCGGGGAGAGGGTCAGGGAGAGGGGGCTTCGCGATGGGCCTGTATCTGTGCGTATTCGACGACGAGGAAGATGTCGAGGGCATCGACTGCGGTGGCTACTCCGACTGGGGCGCGTTCATCGCGGCGGTGGTCGAACATGTCGAGCAGGGCAAGCGCGGGACGCGCGTCCCCTTGTTGACCATGCATTCGGACTGCGACGGCGAATGGTCGCCCGCGGAGTGCGTGGTGCTGGAGCCGGCGCTCGACGAGATCGAAGCGGTCTTCCGTCGCCTGCCGGCGCAGCCGCCACGCGACGGATGGCGGGCGGCGGTCGCGCGGGACCTGGAGCTGCAATTCGAGAGCCTGCGGGACTGCTTCTTCGACGTCGACGGCGAGAACCTGCTCGAACGCCTGCGCGGCCTGACGAAGCTGGCGCGCGAGCTGGACCGCCCGATCCGGTTCCAGTGAGTGGGTCCGTGAACGATTCGACGATGTGGACGGCAAACACGGTTGATGCGGGGCAGGCGCGTGCGGTCAAAGTCGAGCTGACGCGCGGAGCATCCGTCGCGAGCTACGCAGAGGTGATCGCCGCCTGGCGGGATGACGCCGCGTTTCGCGCCTGGTGGAGCGGCGTCCTCGCGTCGGTGTCGTACCGCGCGTTCCGCTGGGAGACGCGCCCGGTCTCGGCCGCGACCGTCGACGATCCGTTCGAGTGCGTGCTGTTCGACAGTCCGGGCCTGGCACGCGCGCCCGAGCCCGAGGCGTTCGCGGCGCATTTCGCGGCGCAGCCGGACGGCGTGGTCCTCGCATTTCCGAACCTCGGCGGCGACGCGATCATGGTGGTGCCGCGGCCCGTCGGCGCGGTCTCCGCGTACGGGCACCTGGCCGCCTTCGTGCGCGGCGCGCCGGAGGCGCAGCGCGCGGCGTTGTGGCGCGTGGTCGGTGAGGCGATGGCGCGTCGCCTCGGATCGAAGCCGGTCTGGCTCAGCACCGCGGGCGCGGGCGTCTCGTGGCTGCACGTGCGCCTCGACGACCGGCCCAAGTACTACGGCCACGCGCCGTATCGGAAGCTCGCCGACGTCAGGGCATGAACGCGAAGCGCGCGCCGAACATGATCCACTCGTGCAGCGACTGCTTCGCCAGGCTCTGATCCGTCGTGTTGGTGGTGCCGCCCATGGTCATGGCGGTCGACGTGTTCCGGAACTCGCCCAGCGAGACGCTCAAGAACGGTCCCACCGCCAGCTTCTGCGCGACGCGGAAGTCGGCGCCCACCTGCATGTTGGCGAACTCGAAGCCCGACCAGCTGGAGTCGGTGCTGGTGTTGCCGAGGATCGACTGCTGCACGGAGAAGCTGCCCCACTCGTAGCCGACGCCGAGGCCGACCCAGGGCGCCGCCATCATGATTTGCGGGAGCCGGTAACGGCCCATCACGCCGAGGCGGACATCCGACGCCGCGCAGTTGACGTTGGCGTTGCGGCACCCGTTCTGCTGGTCGTCGTTGACGGTGCCGAAGCCATACTGGAAGACGCCGCCGAAATAGAAGTCGCTGGTGAAGCGCCAGCCCGCGTCCAGCCAGAGCGGCCACTGGCCGCTGACGAAATTGCCGACGTCGTTGTCGGTGCCGTTGGGCGGCGCGCCCAGCCGGCCGGCCGAGAAACCGTAGCCGAGGCGCGCGCCGATCTCGAACCCCGGGCCGGGCTCGGCGGGCGCGGCCCGCGCGAGCGCGGGCAACATCAGCGCGGCCGTGAAGACCGCGGCGGCGATGCTTCGGGGTGTCTGCATGGGCGCACCTCCATCGCCAGGATAACAGCGAACGTCGGCGCGGACGCGAGAGAGCGACCGCACGGGCCGGTGATCATTTTGGTCGCCAGCGGGAACTAACTCCCGACATGTCTGCATCATCAGATTCGCGCGCAATCCGGAAACCCCTGCGACGCTGCGTCGCGGCCGCGCGGCCGTTCGCCGCGTGTCTGCTGGCGATCGCCTGTTCGTCGGGCGGCGGCTCGGGCGGCGGGCATGGCGGCGACGGAGCGGGCGGTCAGGGGCAGGGCGGCGCGAGCGGGGGCTCTTCGGGCGGCAGCTCGAGCGCGGGGGCTGGCGGCACGGAGGGCGTCGGGGGCAGCGGCGGCAGCGCCGTCGGCGCGGGCGGCAGCGGCGTGGCGGGAAGCGCGGCCGGCGCCGGGGGCTCGGCTGGCAGCGCGGGCGCCGCGGGCACTGCCGGGCAGACGGGCAGCGGCGGCGCTGCTGCTGGTACCGGCGGCCGCGGCGGCAACGCGGGCAGCGCGGGCCGCGGGGGCGCGGGCGGATCAGCGGGCACGGCCGGCAGCGCGGGCGGCGGACGCGGCGGCAGCGGCGGCGCCGGCGGCAGCGCGCCCAACCCGGTGACGCCCACCATGAGCGGGAGCCTGTACCGCTTCACCTGGGGCGACGTCGTCATGGAGATCGACGCCAGCGTCGGCGCGCGCGTGGCGACGCTGTCGCTCGCCGGCAGCAACATCGTCGTCCCGCAGTCGATGGCCGCGCATCTCGACGGCGGCGCGGCGACGGATCCGACCACCTGGGGCTCCGTCTTCTGGACCAGCCCGCGCAGCGCCTGGACGCCGGTCACCTGGCCGCCACCGCCGAACATCGACAACGCCGCCTACCAGACCGCCATCGCCGGCACGCACGTCACGGCGACGGGCATGACCGACACGTCGATCGGCGTCGGCATGACCAAGGACTACTCCGTCGACGCGACGTCGGGCTGGATCACGATCGCGTACACCATCAAGGCGACCAAGGCGCAGAAGGCGGCGCCGTGGGAGGTGAGCCGGGTGCCGCGCGGCGGGATCGTCTTTTTCCCCGTGCCGATGGCTTCGTCGGTCACCAATCAGGTCCCGCTGACCATCACGCAGACCGGCACGTCGCCGCGCATCGTCTGGTTCGACGATTCGTCGATGTCCGCCACCAGCCCCAACGGCGAC
>DATBHU010000779.1:0-4240 GCA_036557265.1 Polyangia bacterium | reverse complement strand
CGACCTTCCGCATCCGCTACGCGTACATGACGCTGCGGAGCCGGGTCGTCGACATCGTCGCCGGTGAGACCGTCGACGTGTTCGGCTGGCAGAGCTACTACTCGCTCTGTTCGCTGTCGTTCGTGCCGAACCAGGTGTCGTCGCGCAACACGCAGTTCCGGCTGTCGCGCAGCTTCTTCAAGGGCGCGCCGGTCAACGTCGACCTGGCCCTCGAGGCGGGGCGCCCCGTGCAGCGCGATTCGCAGGTCCCCGACTTCTCGGGCGCGATCCGCTTCAGCGTCGACGGGTGGAAGGGGATCACGACGCCGGGCAACGCGGTGACGATCGCCGCCCCGCTGTCGGTCAGCGTGTCGGGCATCGGGCGCCAGTTCAAGGTCAACGCGTTCGCGCCGCCGCCCGCCCAGAGCTCGAACAGCGTCACCGGCTGGGGCGTGTCGTTCGACGCCTTCCTGCCGATCATCCCGGCGACCAACGCAGACGATCGCACCAACAAGCTGACCCTGATCGGCTCCTACGTCATCGGAACCGGCATCGCCGACCTGATTGTTTCGGGCGGCAACGCCCGCTTCCCGACGCTGCCCAACCCGGCGCAGGCGAGCCCGCCGCCGGTTTACATCCCCGACGTGGACAACGGCCTGGTGACCTTCGATACCCAGGGCGTGCTGCACACCATCGACTGGTGGGCCGCGAAGGTCGGCCTGCAGTACTACGCCCCCGCGCGGTTCATCCTGTCGTTGAACGCGACCATTTCGCAGTCGAAGAACATGAGCAAGCTCTACCCGGGAGGCGGCACCGAGATCGAGCTGCTCGGCAGCGTGGCCGACCGGACCATGTTCGGCGAGGCGACGCTGCTCTGGGACGCTGCGCCCGCCGTCCGCTTCGGGCTCTCGGGTCAGTACACGCAGGCGCGCTACCTCCCGCAAGGTCCGATGCGGCTGGTCGACCAGCCGCACAACATCCGCGGCCTCGCCGAGGCGCTCTACATCTTCTAGCTCTGGCCGCGCGCCGGCGCGCTCAGAACGCCAGGTTGACCTGCAGCGTCCCGAGCTGCAGGCGGCCGGTGCTGGCCGGCAGGGTGACGTCGCCGAGGGCGGCGGTCCCCGGCGACCTCTGATCGCTGAGGCCGTAGCGCAGCTTCACGATCAGCGTCGGCGCGCTGGCGTACCAGGCGACCTGCGCTTCGCCGGCCAGGAAGCGATCGCCGGCGAGCGCCGTGCTGGGGTTGGCCCAGCTGACGCGGATCGCGACGTCCAGCCGGCGCGGCCAGACCAGAACGCCCGCCTGTCCCCAGACGCCGAACGACGTGTAGCCGGCGCCGCCCTCGGGCGTGGTGCGGCGGCCGTACGCCTCGGCGTTGAACATCACGCGCGCGCTCTGCAGGACGGCCTCTGCGCCGCCCGCCGTCTCGCGCGTCGTCAGGCCGGACGGCATCACCTCGAACTTGAAGCTGCTCGGGTTGAAGTTCTCGGTCGCGTCCTGGACCCGCCCGGTGTAGCCCTGCAGCGCGAACGACAGCCGCAACGGCGCCGGTTCGGCGCCCAGCACGTAGGCGTATTCGGAGTCGGCCGGCTTGCCGAGCGGGCTGCCGGCGACGCGGCCGACGACGACGTAGTTGCCCGCGATGGTCGTGAACTGGCGCAGCGGCGAGCCTGCGTAGACGCCCAGCTGATAGTCGACGACGCGTTCGGATCCGAGATCTCCGAAGGCGGTCACGCCCTTGTCGCGTCCGGTCCAGAAGTATTCGGCGACCGCGTCGGTGTCGGGGAACAGGATCCTGGTGAACCCGAGGTTCTCGTGACGCGAGAACGGCGTGTCCTGCTGGCCGATGCGGACGCCGAGCGCGGCGAGCGGTCGAACCTCGATGGTGCTGTAGAGGAGATAGGGCGGGTTCTGCGCCAGCTCGGCCTCGGTCAGGAACCGGATCCACGGCTTCACCAGGTTGCCGCGCAGGAAGGGGCGGACGGCGTAGATGGTGTCGCGGTTCTGCGACTGCCCGTCGCGGTAGCGCGGCTCGAACTTGTACGCCGTGCTCAGGCCCGGACGCAGCTTGTAGAGGCCGTCCGGCGAGGCGATGGTGAAGCCGTCCTCCGGCGCGAAGGCGGTAGCGGCCGGGGCGGGCGCGGGGCTGTCGGCGGCGCGCGCGGCGGATGACCAGATGACGATCGCGACGATGGCGCGCGCCGCCCACGACCGGGTTCCGTGGCCCACCCCGACGACTTAGCCGCCGGCGGCGCGCCCGACTGTCAGGCCGATCCGGATTCGCGGCGGGCGGTCAGCCCTCCGGGCGCTCGCGGACCACCAGCACGCTCCGATCGGCGTGGTTGACGACGCGCGACGCGACCGTGCCCAGCACCCGTTCCATGCCGTGGGTGCGGTGGCTCCCCATCACGATGACGTCGACGTCGAGCTGCTTGCCGAGCTCGATGATGCGGCGCCACGGATCGCCCTCCACCACCAAGGGGGCGGCGAACGCAACGTCCGGCGCGGCGTCCATGAGACGCTGGAATTCGTCGCGGACCGCCCGCTCGACGTCGCGCCCGAGGCGATCGGGCGCCGTGTGCGCGGCCGGCGGGATGTCCGTCGGCTCCGCCAGGACGCGGACCAGAAACACCTGCGCGCCGGTCAGCCGCGCCAGCGCCGTGCCCGCCTCGAACACCGCGCGCGCGCGCGGCGAGTCGTCGAGCGCGATCAGCATCGACGCGTAAGGCGGCCGCGACGTCACCAGCAGGACGCTCCGCCGCAGTGGGTCTGCTCGGCCCGGCCGGGGCGCCACCGCCAGGAACCGCCGGCCGGCTCGAAGCAGGCGCCGTCGTCGCGGCCGCAGATCCTGATTACGTTGCCCGACCCGTACGGCTCCGCGGCGCTGGGCGGCCGCGGCAGGCTGGCCAGCGCCATCGGATCCGGATCCGAGCGGGGCGGATCCGGCTCGCGGACGCACCGAGCCGACGCGGCGACCGAATCTGCGTCGATCCAGAAGCAGGAGTAGCGCGCCCGCCGGCCGCACGCGGCGACGTCGTAGACCGAGTCCGAGATGTCCCCGCGCTGCACCACCGCGATCCGGTCGGCGGGGCAGGAGAACTCGTTCGACGCGCGCTGGACCGCGACGGTCTGGGGCCCGGCCATGCAGCCGGCCGCGCCGGCCGCGGAGGCCGCCAGCGTCAGCGACGTCAGGATGAGCCCTGGCTTTCCGTTCATGGGTGCATCTCCGCGGTGGCGAGCGGCGCGGGCGATTCGTCGGGCGCGGCCGCGCGTTTTGCGATCAATGTGAACATCACCGGCACCAGGAACAGGGACAGCAGCGTGGACGACGCCAGGCCGCCGACGACGGCCAGCGCGAGCGGCCGGTTGGCCTCGGTGCCGGCCTCCAGGCCGAGCGCGGTGGGCAGCAGGCCGATGATGGTCGCCAGGCTGGTCATCGCGATCGGGATGAAGCGGATGCGCGCCGCGGCCACCACCGCCTCCAGCTTGTCGGCGCCCGCGTTGAAGCGGCGGTTCGCCTCGTCGATCAGCAGGATGCCGTTCGACACCGCGATGCCTACGACCATCAGGATCCCCATCATCGCCGTGATCGAGAAGCCGAGGCCGCCCGCCGTCAGCGCCAGGACGATGCCGAGCAGCGACACCGGGATCGTGAAGAGCATGATGAACGGCAGGCGCAGCGACTTGAACTGCGACGCCATGATCATGAAGACGACCATCACCGCCAGGCCCATCGCCAGACCGAGGCCGGAGAAGGTCGTCCGCATCAGGTCGACCTGGCCGACGAAGCTGAAGTCGATGTCGCGCGTGCGCGGATCGGCGCGCAGCCTCTGTTCCAGCTCGGCGCCGGCGCTGCCGATGTCGCGGCCTTCCGTCTGCATCAGCACGTGCGCGACGCGCGACAGGTGGTTGCGCTCGATCGCGATCGGGCCGAGCGCGCGCGCCATCTTGCTGTACGCGCCCAGCGTGACGGCGCCGCCGTTGCCGCCGATGCGGACCGGGATGCGCGCCAGCGCGTTCGGGTCCTCGATGGCGCGGCGATCGTAGGCGGTCACGACGTAGTACGACTGCCCGTTCGACCCGTCGACCCACACGCTGGGCGTGTTGATGTTGCCCAGCGTCGCCTCGAGCGTCGTCTGGGCGGCGCCGCGCGCGGAGACGTCCACCAGCGCCGCCTGCGTGCGGTCGGTCTCGACGCGCAGCTCGGGGTAGTCGGCCTGCAGCGACGGGTAGACGTCGCGGATGCCGGGGACCGTGCGGG
>DATBHU010000778.1:0-6792 GCA_036557265.1 Polyangia bacterium | reverse complement strand
CGGCATCATCCTCCAGAAGCGCGACAGGTAGTTTCTCTCTGCCTCTCCCTGTGGGAGAGGCAGCCCGAGCCGAAGGCTCGGCGGGTGGGTCTGCCGCTTTCAGCGCCGGCGCGCCGCCGGCGCCGCCGCCGGATCCGGCGCGTCGCTGACGTGGCCGAAGAACATGCGCGCGCCCTGCAGGCGCGACTCTTCCACCGCGCACTGCGAGCGCACCGACTCGAGATCGCGCTGCATCGTCTCCATCGCGGCGCGGTGGTCGTCGATCTGCTTCTGCAGCGCCGCGATCGCCGCCTGGCGCTCGCCGGCAGCCTTCTGCGTGTCGGCCTGCTTGGCCTCCTGCACCGCGCGCACGACGGTGATCTTGCGGCCCGCGTCCTTGACGACGTCGCCGACGCTCTTGCCGATGGCGGACAGGAACGCCTTGGACGCCGCCAGCTTCGACGCGTCGGGCAAGCTGGCGTCGAGGCCGTTCAGGAAGCGTTCCACCGCTTCGACCTCGTCGGTGTTCGGGATCCCCGCCTGATCGTACAGCGCCTGGAAGTCGATCTGCCCGGACAGCGCCGCCGGACTGGTGCCTTCGGGCAGCGGCGCCGTCTCACCGTCCGGCAGCTGGTACTTCTCGAGATCCGCGATCACCTGATCGGGATCCGCCGGCGCCGGCGCCGGCTCGTCGCTGACCACGAACATCGACTTGAGTTTGCTCCATGCCATGTGGGGTCCCGCCTCCGAAGGGCGATTATAGGTTAGGATGGCGCCATGGCTGAAGGTGGCGGTTTCTTCAAGCGGCTGTCCAACCTGTTTCGCGGGTTCTTGAACCTCTGGATCTCCGACGTCGAGAAGGAGCACCCCGAGATCGCGTACGAGAACGCGATCAACTCGATGGTCGAGAAGTACAGCAAGTTGAAGCGCGCCACGGCGGCCATCATCCGCCGCCGCGACGAGCTGAACGAGCGCTACACCGGTCAGTCGACCGAGCTGGCGCAGATCAACCAGGACCTCGAGACGGCCGTGCAGACCGCGAAGGACGACCTGGCGCTGATCCTGATCCAGAAGAAGAACGTGCTGGAGAAGGAAGTCGGCGACCTGAAGACCGACCTCGCCAGCGCCGCCAAGGACGCGGACAGCGCCAAGGCCGCCCTCCTCCAGGTCCAGGCCGAGATCAAGAAGCTGATGGCCGAGAAGGACAGCATGCTGGCCAAGATGGAGAGCGCCAAGGCGCGCGTCCGGATCCAGGAGCAGCTGGACGGCCTGTCGGTCGACGCCGAGGTGAAGGCGCTGGAGAACGTCCGCACGCACATCAAGAACACGATCGCCGAGGCGAACCTGGGTCAGGAGCTCGCGGAGTCGTCGCTCGATTCGCGCCTGAAGGAGCTGCGGGCACAGTCGGGTGAGACGACGGCGCGCAGCCAGCTCGACGAGCTGAAGGCGAAGGTCGCCGCCAAGAAGGCCGCCCAGAAGACGATGTGACAGTGACCGCCGCGGGGTCAAAGCAGCCGCGCGCGCAGACACCGCCTCTCGCGCCCCACCCCGGGTGGGCCGAGGAGCTGCGGCGCCGTTACCTGCGCGGCGAAGCGAGCCAGTTCGTCCTGCACGGCAACGTGTTCGACATCGTCGAGCACGGCGGCGAGCTGCTGCCGATTCGCGAGTACCTGACCGATCGCCTGCTCGCCGACACCAAGAACGTGGTCGTCGTCTACAACGTGTCGACCGGCGGCAAGATCGTCCGCCGCAAGGGCGATCTCGGCGGCATGGACGAGCTGATCGTCCTGCGCGAGCGCGGCAAGTTCATGCCCGCCATGGAGCGCGTCCTCAAGACCACTGAGAAGGTCGCGTTGCTGGTCGAGTACGCCGAGACCGTGGCACCCGCCGCCGACGCGGCGCTGATGAGCGACGAGGATCGCAGCGCGGTCGTGACGCTGCACCGCTGGTCGATGGCGCCGGAGATCGAGGCGTCGGACAGCGTGGTGCTGCTGCTGTGCGAGAACCTGTCCGACCTGCACCCGAAGCTGGTGTCGAACCCGAAGATCGCCACCGTGCGCGTGCCGATGCCCGACGAGGCGTGCCGGCGCGGCGTGATCGGCTGCTGCCTCCCCGACGCCGACCCGCCCTACGCGCAGCGGCTGGCGGCGGTCACCGCCGGCCTGCGCGCCGTGCAGATCCAGGCGATCCTGCAGCCGCCCCCGCCCGCCGCCGAGGAAGACGAGCAGGAGCGCGTCCGCCTCGTGAAGTCGATCCTCGGTGACGCGGCCAAGGACGTCGAGGCGCGCGCGCGCAAGCTGGCAACGCTGACGCGCGGCATGTCGCCCGACGACATCCGGTCGCTGCTGGCGCCCGAATCGACGGCCGGCTTCGACGACGAGGCGGCGGCGCGCAAGCGCGCCCGCGACGAGATCGACCGGGTGATCGCGCGTCGCAAGCGCGAGATCATCGAGCGCGAGTGCTACGGCCTGATCGAGTTCGTCGAGGCGCAGCACGACTTCCGCGTGGTGGGCGGCATCGAGGGCGTCAAGACGGAGCTGCAGCGGATCGCCCGCAACATCCGCGAGGGCAACACCGACCGCGTGCCGATGGGCCTGCTGTTCACCGGGCCGATGGGCGCGGGCAAGACGTTCGTGGCCGAGGCGTTCGCCAAGGAGTCCGGCCTCACGACCATCAAGCTGAAGAACTTCCGTTCGAAGTGGGTCGGCGCGACCGAAGGGAACCTGGAGCGCATCTTCCAGGTGGTGCAGGCGATCGGCCAGGTGCTGGTGATCATCGACGAGGGGGACCGCGCGTTCGGCAACCAGTCCGACGGCGACGGCGACGGCGGCACGTCGTCGCGCGTGATCGCGCGCATCAAGGAGTTCATGTCCGACACGTCGAACAGGGGCCGCATCCTGTTCATCCTGATGACCAACCGCCCCGACCGGCTGGACGTCGACATCAAGCGCGCCGGCCGCCTGGACAAGAAGATCCCCCTCCTCTACGCGCAGACCCCCGAGGAGGTCGAGGCGGTCGTGACGGCGCAGCTGCGCAAGCACCGGCTGGAGACGACCGTGGCGTTCCCGGCCGATCGCGCGGCGCTCTCGCAACCGATCGTCGGGCTGTCGAACGCCGACTTCGAGGCGATCGTGCTGCTGGCGGCGGAGATCGCGGCCGGCCCGGACGGCGGCCCGGGCGCGGTGCGCGTCACGCGCGAGCACATGGCGCAGGCGATCGCGGACTACCTGCCGTCGCGCGATACCAAGATGCTGGAGTACATGGAGCTGTGCGCGGTGTTCGAGGCTTCCAATCGAACGATGCTCCCCAAGAAATATCAGACGATGAGCGGTGACGAGTTGCAGGCGCGGCTGGAGCTCCTGCGGATCGAATGCGGCAACAGGAGGTGACGAGCATGGACTTCTTTCCGGAGATCGACGTCAGCGCGCTGCAGGCGGAGGCGATCGCGCGCGGGCTGTACTGCATCGCCGCGGTGGACGGCGTCCACGAGCGCGAGCTCGCCCTGATCGCGGAGTTTCACAACGCGGCCGCGGCCGGAGACGCGGGCGACGCGTCGTCGCTGGCGGCGAGCGTGGCGTCGTTCGCGCGCATCACGCCGCTCGAGCCGGAGGCGCTGGCGCCGCTGCTCGACGGCGTGCCGCTGCGCGAGCTGTTCATCAAGGCGGCGTACCTGCTGGCGTGGGCCGACGGCAGCGTGTCGGCCGCGGAGCGCACGAAGATCGGCGCCTTCGGCAAGGCGCTCGCCGTCTCGCCCGAGACGCAGGCGAAGCTGGAGGCGCAGGTGAAGGACTACCTGCTGCGCCCCCTCGCCCACCTCGCCAACGTCGAGGCCGCGTCAGCGGTCGCGAAGAAGCTCGGCGCGTAGGGTAGCTCTCGCAAGGCCTGCCCTCACCCCCACCCTCTCCCGCCAAGCGGGAGAGGGAGTTCGGATCAGATCCCCTCGCCCGCGCAGCCTCGGGTCCCCTCGCCCCGCGCAGCCTCAGGTCCCCTCGCCCCGCGGAGCGGGGAGAGGGTTAGGGAGAGGGGCGCAGCGCCGCGACGAGCGCCCCGGCGCGGGCGCCGGCCGGCGTGAACGTCAGCGTGCGGGCGTCGCTCGGGGCGAAGGCGATCGCGATCTCCAGGCGATCGGCGGGCGCCGCGTCGGGGAAGCGATCCAGCCACTCGATCGCGACGGCGGCGCGGTCGAAGGCGTCCGTCAGGCCGAGCTCGGCGAGCTCGCGCGCGTCCTCGATGCGATAGAGATCGGCGTGGACGAGCGGCACCCGCCCCGGGTGCTCGTTGACGAGCGCGAAGGTGGGGCTGGCGACGTGGCGCTCGCCCGGCACGCCGATGCCGCGCGCCAGGCCCTGCACGAACGTCGTCTTGCCGGCGCCGAGCGGACCGACGAGCGCCAGCACGTCCCCCCGCTCGAGCAGCCGCCCGAGGCGTTCGGCGATCGCCTGCGTGTCGGCGGCGCTGGCCGCGGTGAGGATCAGGGGCGCTGTCGCAGCCACGGCCGCGCCGTCAGATCTTGATCTTCTCGAAATGGACCAGATCCGCGAACGCTGCGAAGCGCTCGCGCACCTGCGCGAGGTCGAGCCGCCGGAAGCGATCGAGGCTGAAGTCCTCGACCGAGAACGACGCCAGCACCGACCCCAGGATCATCGCCGTCCGGATGGTGGCGGGCGACGTGTTGCCCTCGCGCGCCATCCAGCCCATGAAGCCGCCCGCGAACGAATCGCCGGCGCCGGTCGGATCGACGACGTCCTCGATCGGGAACGCAGGCGCCGCGAACACCCCGCCCTCGTGGAACAGCAGCGCGCCCGCGTCGCCGCGCTTGATGACGACCGAGCCGGGGCCCATGGCGCGGATGGCGCGCGCCGCCGCGGGCAGGTTCGCCTGCCCGGACAGCTGGCGCGCCTCCTCGTCGTTGAGCAGCAGCATGTCGACCCGCTCGAGCAGCTTCACCAGCTCCGGCCGCTTGATGTCGATCCAGAGGTTCATGGTGTCGCACGCCACGAAGCGCGGCTTCTTGGCCTGCTCCAGCACGCCGAGCTGCAGCACCGGATCGATGTTGGCCAGGAACACGTAGTCCGAGTCGGCCCAGCCGGCCGGCAGCTTGGGACGAAAATCCTGAAAGACGTTGAGCTGCGTATCGAGCGTCGTGCGCGTCGAGAAGTCCGGCGCGTACACGCCCGCCCAGCGGAACGTCTTGCCGCCCTTGACCCGCTCCAGGCCGGCCAGGTCGACGCCCCTCGACTTCAGCAGCTCGGTGTGCGCGTCGGCGAAGTCGTCGCCGACGACGCCGGTCAGGCGCACGGGCGTGGGCGTCAGGAACGACGCGGCCACCGAGAAGTAGGTCGCGGCCCCCCCCAGCACCTCCACGCGCTTGCCCGCGCGCGTCTCGACCGAGTCGAGCGCGACGGAGCCGACGACGAGCAATGACGACTTGTTCACGGTCACGGATCCCTCCCGAGCAGCAGACGTAGGCGGCCGCGCGCCTCGGCCGAGATCGCATCGGGCGCGGTGATGACAGCGTGGGCGGCGGCGCGCGCGCAGCCGCACGCGGGGACGCCGGGCAGGTGGTCGCCCAGCCGGCGGATGACCTCCTGCGCGCCCGCGACGTTGGCGCGCAGCACGGCCACGATCGCCTCGACCGACACCGCCGCCTCGCTGGCGTGCCAGGCGTCGTAGTCGGTCACCAGCGCCAGCGAGGCGAAGCAGACCTCCGCCTCGCGGCACAGCTTGGCCTCGGTGGCGGCGGTCATGCCGATGACGTCGGCGCCCCAGCTGCGATGAAGCTGCGACTCGGCGCGCGTCGAGAACTGCGGGCCCTCCATGCACACGTACGTGCCGCCACGGTGGACGCGCCGGCCGCTCGCCGCCCCGGCGGCCGCGACCGCCGCCGCGAACGACGGGCAGGTGGGCTCCGCGAAGCCGACGTGGCCGACCACGCCACCGCCGAAGAACGTGGACGCCCGGCCCCAGGTCTTGTCGATGAACTGGTCGGGCAGGACGAACTCGCCCGGGGTGAGCCCCTCCCGCAGCGATCCGACCGCCGACACCGACAGGATCTTTTCGGCGCCCAGCGACTTGAGCGCGAAGACGTTCGCCCGGTAATTGATCTCCGACGGCGAATAGCGATGGCCCTGGCCGTGCCGCGGCAAGAACAGCAACTTCGTCGACCCGATGCGCCCGCTGGCGACCGGCGCCGACGGCGGCCCGAAGGGGGTCGACACCTCTTCCGTACGCGCCTCGGAAAGCCCGTCGAGATCGTAGAGGCCGCTACCGCCGAGGACGCCGAGTATCATTGCAACGCCAGCGGGATCCCTATCATGGAATCGCCCCCCCTCGACATCATCGAGTACCTCGTCGCGCACGGCGCCTACGTCGAGGCCGCGCGCATCGCGGCCGATCGCGGCGAGCTGCGGCGGGCGATCGCGCTTTACGAGCGCGTCTGGCGGTTCGTGGACGCGCTGCCGCTGGCGATCGCGCTCGGCGATCGCGGCCTGGCGGTGCGCCTGGCGCTGGACGCCAACCTGCCGGCCCGCGCCACCGAGATCGCCGACGGCACGTCGGAGGATGCCGACCTGATCGCCGTCGCGGAGGCCTTCGCCGACCGCGGCCGCTTCTTCGAGGCCGCCCGCGCGGCCGAGCGCGCGCAGGCCTGGCCGCGGGCCGCCCTGCTCTACCGGCGCGCCAACTCGCCGCTCGACGAGGCGCGTTCGCGCGTGCGCGCGGGCGAGCTGCGCGAGGCGGGACTCCTGTACGAACGGCTCGTCGCGCAGGGAAGCAGCGACGAGGCCGCCGCCGCGCGCCTGGCGCTGGGACGCT
>DATBHU010000777.1:0-9996 GCA_036557265.1 Polyangia bacterium | reverse complement strand
GGGTCGACGCGCTGCTGGCCGCCGCCGCGCGCGGCAAGACCTTCTCCCCCGCCGAGCTGATCGCGCTGCAGGCGACCGTCTTCCGCTACTCGCAGGCGGTGGAGGTGGTGTCGCGCGCCACCGACAAGCTGGTCGGCGCGGTCAAGCAGACCCTGGGAACGCAGGTGTGAACGCCGTGGCCCGGAGCTAGCAGGACGGTAGGACGATGGGTAGGATTGAAAGTATGAAGACGAAGATCAGCATCAGCCTGGACAGCGAGGTGCTGGCGGCGGTCGATCGACGGGCAGCGCGAGAGAAGACCACCCGCAGCGCCGTGATGGCGCAGTGGCTGCGCGGGGCCGCCCGCCAGGCCGAGTTGCAGCGGCTGGAAGAAGAGACGGCGGCTTACTACGACGCAATGACGCCGGCAGAGAAGGCCGACGACGCCGAGTGGGCCGAATTTGCGACGCGCGCGGCGCGCAAACTGACGATTGACGAGCCTGAACCTCGGCGTCGAAGCCGAGCCCGGACACGCCGGAGGCGATGATGCAGCGACGCGGGCACCTCTACTGGGCGCAAATGGAAAAGCGGCGGCCTGTGCTGATCGTATCTGTCGATGCTCGCAATGATAGGGCCAATGACGTCCTCGTCGTCCCGTGCTCGACGAGCTTGCGTGAAGCGCCGACCCACGTGCCGCTGGCCCGTGGCGAAGGGGGCCTTCCTCATGACTCCGTCTTGAAGTGCGAGCAGATAACTACGTTGAAGAAGGGCCAGATCGATCCCGTGCCTTTGGGCCTGCCCATCAGGAGCGGGCGGATGGCGGAGGTCGAGCGCGCCGTGCTGCGCGCCATCGGGATCCCGATCCGCTGACCTGTGTTATGACGCACGCATGATGCGGGGACCGGGCGGGCTGATGCTGGCGATCGCGGCGGCGGCGGCGGTGACGGCCGGCGCCTGCTCGACGAACATCCTCCACGGCGTGGACGAACGCTCCGCCAACGAGGCGACGGCGGCTCTCGAGCGCGCGGGGATCGGCGCCGAGAAGGTGCCCGACGAGGGCGCGGCGGCCGCCGCCGGCGGCGCGACCTACACGATCCGGGTCGCTCACGCCGACGGGACGCGCGCCGTCGACCTGCTGCGCGCGCTCGGCCTACCGCACGATCGACGCCGCGGGTTCGCCGAGACCTACGGCCAGCCCAGCCTGATCCCGACGCCGTCCGAGGAGCGCGCCCGCTACGTCGACGCGCTGACGGGCGAGATCGAACGCACCCTGGAGAGCGCCGACGGCGTCGTCAGCGCGCGCGTGCACCTGGTCCTCGAAGAGAGCGACCCGCTGGCCGCCGACGCGAAGCCGCGAAACCCGGCCCGCGCCGCCGTGCTGCTGAAGGCGCGCCCGGGCGTGGCGCCGTTCAAGGACGCCGACGTTCAGAGGCTGGTCGCGGGCAGCGTCGCCGGCCTGGAGCCGGCGGCGGTGTCGGTCGTCATGACGGCGGCGGTCGATCCGAACGGCGCCGCCGCGGGCGGCGCCTCGCTCGCGGCGCTCGGGCCGCTCCGGATCACGCCGGGCACGCGCCCGCTGCTGCTCGCCGCGCTGGTGATCGGGCTGGCGCTGCTGGCGCTGCTGGCGACGCTGCTCTTGCTGACCGCGCGCCGCATCGCCGCGCTCGAGCGAGCGGCGGCGCGGGCCTCCGCTCAGGAATCCTGACGAACCCGCCCGCGCTTCAGGCGGGCGCCGCTAGTTGCCGTCGTCGGATTTTTCGTCGTCGGCGGGAGCGGCGGCGCGCGGCCTCGGCTTCAGCAGCTCCTCTTCTTCGCTGTCGCTGTCGCCCGCGGGCTGCGCGGCGCCACCGGCCTCCGGCTTGGCCGCCACGGTCGGCCGCGACGACCCGGAGGGGGAGCGCGCTATCTTGATTGCGCGAGGCGCCGGTTTCGGACGCGCGGCGGGCGGCGGCGCCGGTGCGCGAGCGGCCGCAGCAGCCGCCGCCGGCGCCATCGGTTCGATCTGGATGCCGGGGCCATGCGGGCGCGGGACGGCCGGCGCAGCCGGCGCCGCGGGTTCAGCCGCGGCCGCGGTCGCCGGCGCGGTGACGCCGGCAGGCGCGCTCGACCCGGGCGCGGCGCCATTCGACTGGCCCACCAGGAAGACGATCGCGAGGCCGACGACCAGCACGGTCATGCAACCGAGCGCGCCCCAGAACCAGCCCGGGAGCTCGCTCTTGCGGACGCCCGCCGTGGTGGCGACCCGCGCGGTCGAATGGCGCGCGGCCGCAGCCGACACCGACGCCGGCGCGGGGGCGGGGCGCGATCCTGCGGGCGCCGTAGCCCTGGGACGATCAACCATCACGGCTGAGACTAGCATGTCCAGACGACGTCAACCCCGTTGTGGGGGCACGCGAAAACGTTGCGCGGGGTGCGGTCCCGCGGCCCCGCGGCGCCGGCAGACCGGGCGGGAGAAGCTTCAGCTTCCGCCGCCGAGCTTCTTCTTCAACTCGGCGAGCGCGTCGTCGACCGTGCTCTGCGCCGCCAGCTCGTTCAGCTTTCGCTCCGCGGCGGCCGACTCGGCTGTCCGTCCGGCGAGCTGTTCATCCAGCCCCGCCTCCGCCTCGACCGCGTCGATCTTGCCGGCCATCCGGTCGAAGTCGTCGAACGCGGAGGTCTTGCCCGACAGCGGCGACCCCTTCTTGTTCGCGCGCGCCTTGGCGCGCAACGACCCCTGCCGCAGCTTGACGTCGGCCAGCCGCGCGTCCAGCGCCTTCAGGGCCTGGGTCAGCTGATCGGCGTAGACGCCCTGCTCCTGCACCGCCTTCTGCGCCTCGACCCGCTCGGCCTCCTTCTCGGCCTTGCGGCGCAGCGCCTCCTTCGCCAGCGCGTCGTCGCCCGCCCGCACCGCCAGCTCGGCGCGCTTCCCCCACTCGGCCCCTTCACCGTCCAGGTCCGCGACCCGCTTCTGCAGCTGCTTCTCTGCCGCGAGGCACTGCGCGACCTCGGTCCGCGCCTGGCGCGCCGACTCTTCCATGTCGCGCACCATCTGGTCGATCTCCTTCGCCGGATCCTGCATGCGATCGATGACGTCGTTGACGTTCGACTTCACGAGCGACGAGAGCCTTCCCAGTATCCCCATGCTGCGAAGGTTAGCGTCGCCGGCCGGTGCTGTCGATGCTAGGTTGCCCCCGATGCGCCTCGCGGACCTCGTCGGCCAGGACACCGCGCGCACCGCCCTGCTGCGCGCCATCGAGCGCGGCCACCTCGCCCACGCCTACCTGTTCGACGGGCCGGCGGGGGTCGGCAAGCGCGGCGCCGCGCTCGGGCTGGCGATGGCCCTGAACTGCACCGAGGCGCCCGGGAGCGGCTGCGGCGCGTGCGAGGTCTGCCGCCGCATCGAGGCCGGCCTCCACCCCGACGTGCCGAGATTCGGGCCGTCGGGACCGGGCGGCCAGATCGTGATCGACGATGCGCGGACCATCCAGGCGCTGGCGCGGTCGCGCCCCCACGAGGCCGCGGCGCGCGTCATCGTCGTCGAAGACGCCGACGCGATGAACCCGAACGCCGCCAACTGCCTGCTCAAGACGCTGGAGGAGCCGCTGGCGCGCAACCACCTGGTGCTGTGCACGACCGCTCCCGACCGGCTGCTGCCGACGATTCGGTCGCGCACGCAGAGCGTCCGCTTCCGCCCGCTGCCGGCGGCGCAGCTCCTCGAGCTGGCGCGGCGCCACGGCCTCCCCGAGGCGCGCGGGGAGATCGCGGCGACGCTCGCCGACGGCTCGGCGGCGCGCCTGTTCGCGCTGGCGACCGACGACGGCGGCGCGTCGGCGCAGACGCTGGCGGCGCTGCGCGCGGCGGTGACGGACGCGCGGGCGTCGGCGGCGTTCGATTTCGCGGCCGCGCAGGCGGGCGACAAATCCGGCAAGGCCGGCAAGGACGACCTCGGTCGTCTGCTGGAGCTGACGGCGCGCCTCTACCGCGACGCGATCGCGCTGGCGGCGGGCGCGCCCGAGCTGGCGGTGCTGCGCGACGGCGAGAGCGGCGCCGGCGCGCTGGCGGCGCTGGGCGCGTATCGACTGAACCGCGCGCTGGCGGCGATCGTCGACGCGCAGGAGGCGCTGCTCGCCAACGTCAACCCGACGCTGGCGATCGAACGCATGCTGATCGCCCTCAAGCGCCAGGAACGCCCGGCCGCCTAGGCACTCTCGCGCCACAGGCGCGGAAGTACCTATCCCCCAATAGCGAGCCTCCGCACCAAGACGATCATCGCTCAATCAAGTCCGCTGCCATCCGCGCCGAGGATGGCTCGCAACTTGATTGAGCGATGATCCCGCGCCGGAGGGATCTCCTCCGTCGTCTGATTTCCAAGTTTCCAGGGCGAGCGACGGTGCACGCACGCGATGGGCCAACTTGAATAGGGCCACAATTCCTTTGCGCTCGTTTTGTGGCATCTTCCGTCCCGCACAGAGCCGACAAATGTCCCGCTTCTACATCACGACGCCCATCTATTACGTCAACGCGGTCCCGCACCTCGGGACGTTCTATTCGACCGTCGTCGATGACGCGCTGGCGCGCTACCACCGCGCGCGCGACGGGAAAGAGAACGTCTTCTTCCTGACCGGGCTCGACGAGCACGGGCAGAAGATCGAGCGGATCGCGCGCGAGAAGGGGATCGAGCCGCAGGCGTACTGCGACGGCATCGCAGAGAAGTTCAAGGAGACGTGGCGGCGCGTCGGGATCTCGAACGACGACTTCATCCGGACCACCGAGCCGCGCCACAAGGCGGCGGTCGCCGAGATGTGGAAGCGGCTCGTGGCCGCGGGTGACATCTATCAGGCGGAGTACGACGGCATGTACTGCGTCGGCTGCGAATCGGCCAAGACCGAGGACGACGTCGACCTCGAGAACGGGCAGAAGGTCTGCAAGATTCACCGGACGCCGGTCGAGCGCGTGAAGGAGAGGAACTACTTCTTCCGGCTGTCGAAGTACGCGCCGCGGCTGCTCGAGTGGTACGCCCAGACGCCGTCGCCGGTGCAGCCCGAATCGCGCCGCAACGAGGTGCGCGCGTTCGTGGAGGGCGGCCTGCGCGACCTCTCCGTCTCGCGCCAGAAGAGGTCGGTCGGCTGGGCCATCCCCGTCCCGGACGATCCCGAGCAGACGATCTTCGTCTGGATCGACGCGCTCACGAACTATCTGACGGTTCTGGGCGGACCGGATGCCGTCGCGCGCGGCGCCGGCAAGGCGGCGTTCTGGCCGGTGGCGAACCACATGATCGCGAAGGACATCCTTCGCTTCCACGCGGTGTACTGGCCCGCGATGCTGATGAGCGCGGGCCTGCCGCTGCCGAAGCAGGTCTTCTGCCACGGCTACCTGACCGTGAAGGGACAGAAGATCTCGAAGTCGGTGCCGGCCACGAAGGTCGACCCGAACGCGATCGCCGACGAGCTGGGCGTCGATCCGCTGCGCTACTTCGTGCTGCGCGAGTACGTGCTCGGCGGCGACGGCGACTTCACCTACGAGGCGCTGTTCCAGCGCTACGAATCGGACCTCGGGAACGATCTCGGCAACCTGCTGAACCGCACCATCTCGATGGCGCACAAGTTCGTCGGCGGGAAGGTCGAGGGCGCGGACGATCACCCGGGCGCCGACGCCGCGAAGCAGGAGGCGGAGCGCGCCTGGGAGGACTTCGCCCCGTCGCGCGCGCTGGAGGCGGTCTGGAAGATCGTCCGCGAGGGCAACCGGTACATCGACGAGAAGGCCCCCTGGACGCTGGCGAAATCGCCGGAGACGGCGAAGGCGCTGCACGGCGTGCTCGGGCGGTCGCTCGAGACGCTGCGCTGGGCGGCGCTGATGGTCGCGCCCGCGATGCCGGTCGCGGCGCGCGAGATCCTGCGCCAGCTCGGTCGCGAGCAAGACGACGGCACCTGGCCCGACGAGTGGGGCTGGCCGGGCGGCGTCTTGACCGAACCGAAACCTGTCTTCCCGCGCCTCGAGCCCGAGCGCCAGGCGGCGCTGATCGCCCGGTGGACCGGAGCGCTCGCGCCCGCGGCTGCGCCGGCGGCCTCCCCTGCGGCCAGCGCGCCCGCGCCTGCGGCCGCGGCCGCGCCGCCCGCCGACATCGCCTACGCGGACTTCGAGAAGCTGGCGCTGCGCGCCGCCAAGGTGACGGCGGCCGAGCGCATCCCCAAGGCGGACAAGCTGCTGAAGTTGACGCTCGATGTTGGCGGCGACCCACACGAGACGAGAACCGTCGTCTCCGGGATCGCCCCCGCCTACGCGCCCGAGCAGATGGTCGGAAAGACCGTCATCTACCTCGCCAACCTGGCGCCCCGGAAGATCCGCGGCGTGCTGTCGCAGGGGATGATCCTCGCGGCCGGCGGCGACGAGGTGCTCGCCCTCTCGGGGTTGGACCGGGACGTGCCGCCGGGGACACCTATCCGCTAGCCCAATTCGTCAGGACCCGTCGCGAAATCACGAATTTTTCCCTTGCGTTGATCGCCCCCCGTCGGAGGTAATCAGCCCCGCCCAATGTCCACATCGTCCAGCCCGAAACCGATCATCCCCACTGGCGCCGAACCGATCGCCGTCCGCGCCGACGGCAAGCTCGAAGTCCCCGATCGCCCGATCATCCCGTTCATCGAAGGTGACGGCACCGGCCCCGACATCTGGCGCGCCAGCGTGCGCGTGCTGGACGCGGCCGTGGCGAAGGAGTTCGGCGGCAAGAAGAAGATCGCCTGGACCGAGGTCTACGCCGGTGAAAAAGCCAAGACCCAGTTCGACACCTGGCTGCCCGACGAGACGCTGGAGGCGTTCAAGACCTACTACGTCGGCATCAAGGGCCCGCTGACGACGCCCATCGGCGGCGGCATCCGCTCGCTCAACGTCGCCATCCGCCAGATGCTCGACCTCTACGTCTGCCTGCGCCCGGTCCGCTACTTCAAGGGCGTGCCGTCCCCGGTCAAGCAGCCCGAGAAGGTCGACATGGTGATCTTCCGTGAGAACACGGAGGACATCTACGCGGGCATCGAGTGGGCCGCCGAGTCGCCCGAGGCGAAGAAGATGATCGCCTTCCTGCAGAACGAGATGGGCGTGAAGAAGATCCGCTTCCCCGCCACCTCCGGCATCGGCGTGAAGCCGGTGTCGCGCGAAGGATCGGAGCGGTTGATCAAGGCCGCGCTCGACTACGCCATCCGCCACGGCCGCAAGAGCGTCACGCTGGTGCACAAGGGCAACATCATGAAGTTCACCGAGGGCGCGTTCCGCGACTGGGGCTACGCCCTGACCAAGCGCGACTACGCCGGCAAGGCGGTCGGCTGGGACGACTGCGGCGGCAAGCCGCCCGCCGGCCAGGTGCTGGTGAAGGACGCCATCGCGGACATCACGCTGCAACAGGTGTTGACCCGCCCCGACGAGTTCGCCGTCATCGCGACGCCGAACCTGAACGGCGACTACCTGTCCGACGCGCTCGCCGCGCAGGTGGGCGGCATCGGCATCGCGCCCGGCGGCAACATCAACTACGTCACCGGCCACGCGGTGTTCGAGGCGACGCACGGCACGGCGCCGAAGTACGCCAACCTCGACAAGGTGAACCCCGGTTCGGTGATCCTGTCGGGCGTCATGCTGCTCGAGCACCTCGGCTGGCAGGGCGCCGCCGACAAGATCGTCGCCGCGCTCGAGAAGACGATCGCGCAGAAGACCGTCACCTACGATTTCGCGCGCCTGATGGACGGCGCCAAAGAGGTCGCGTGCTCCGCCTTCGGCGACGCGATCATCGGAAACATCTGAAGTAGAACGTCCACCGTCACTGCAAGGAGCCCACGCTATGCCCCGTAGGAACAAGATTGCCCTGATTGGCGCCGGCAACATCGGCGGCGAGCTGGCCGCGCTGTGCGCCCGCCACGAGCTCGGCGATGTCGTCCTGTTCGACATCCCGGAGAAGGAAGGGGTCGCCAAGGGGAAGGCGCTCGACCTCGAGCAGAACGGCACCATCCTCGGGCACGACGCGAAGATCACCGGCAGCTCGAACTGGGCCGACTGCGCCGGCTCCGACGTCGTCATCATCACGGCGGGCGTCCCGCGCAAGCCGGGGATGTCGCGCGACGATCTTCTGAGCGTGAACCTGAAGATCATCCGCAACGTCGCCGAGAACCTGAAGCAGCACTGCCCCGACGCGTTCGTGATCGTGGTGTCGAACCCGCTCGACGTGATGGTCTACGAGCTGAAGAAGGTCACCGGCTTCCCGGCCAACAAGGTCGTCGGCATGGCCGGCATCCTCGACTCCGCGCGCTTCCAGCTGTTCCTCGCCCAGGCGGCGGGCGTCTCCGTCAAGGACGTGCGCGCCATGGTGCTGGGCGGCCACGGCGACACGATGGTCCCGGTGATCAGCAACTGCACGATCAACGGCATCCCGGTGAAGCAACTGGTCGCCGGCGACAAGCTGGCGGCGATCGTCGACCGCACGCGCAACGGCGGCGGCGAGATCGTGAAGCTGATGGGGACCAGCGCCTTCCTGGCGCCTGCGACCGCGGCGATCGCGATGGCGACCGCGTACCTCAAGGACCAGAAGCGCCTGCTGGCCTGCGCCGCGTACCTGGACGGCGAGTACGGGCACAAGGATCTCTACCTGGGCGTGCCGATCGTGATCGGCGCCGGCGGCGTCGAGAAGATCGTGCCGATCGAGCTGACCGCCGAGGAGAAGGCGATGCTCGACAAGTCGGCGGCGGCGGTGCGCGAGGTGATCGAAGCCGGGAAGAAGCTCTGAGGTCCCGGACGTGAAGATCCACGAGTACCAGGCGAAGGAGATCCTCAAGAAGCTGGGCGTGCCGGTGCCCAAGGGCCGGCCGGCGTTCAGCCCCGACGAGGCCGAGGCGGCGGCGAAGGCGCTGATCGCCGAGACCGACAACGAGTTCGTCGTCGTCAAGGCGCAGATCCACGCCGGCGGCCGCGGCAAGGGCGGCGGCGTGAAGGTGGTCAAGGGCGCGGCGGCGGCGCGCGAGACGGCCCAGAAGATCCTGGGGATGAACCTGGTCACGCACCAGACCGGCCCGGGCGGCAAGCTGGTCAAGCGCCTGCTGATCGAGCAGGCGGTGGACATCGCGCGCGAGCTCTACCTCGGCATCGTCGTCGACCGCGGCGCGGGCCGCGTCGTCGTCATGGCGTCGTCGGAGGGCGGCATGGAGATCGAGGAGGTCGCCGCCAAGACGCCCGAGAAGATCCTGAAAGAGTTCGTCGACCCGGTCGTCGGCCTGGCCGGCTATCAGGCGCGCAACCTCGCCTACGGCCTCGGCCTGCACGGCGCCGCGGCCAAGAGCGCGGGCGAGCTGATCCAGCAGGTCTACGCTGCGTTCATCGCCACCGACGCGTCGCTGCTGGAGATCAACCCGCTGGCGATCCTCAAGGACGCCCGCGCGCTGGCGCTCGACGCCAAGATGACGTTCGACGACAACGCGCTCTACCGCCAGACCGATCTCGAGGTGCTGCGCGACCTCGACGAGGAGGATCCGGCCGAGACGGAGGCGAAGCGCTACGACCTGTCGTTCATCAAGCTGGACGGCAACATCGGCTGCATGGTCAACGGCGCCGGCCTGGCGATGGCGACCATGGACACCATCAAGCACTTCGGCGGCCAGCCGGCGAACTTCCTCGACGTCGGCGGGAGCGCGACCGAAGAGCGCGTCGCCGCGGCGTTCAAGATCATCACCGCCGATCCGAAGGTGCGCGGCATCTTCGTCAACATCTTCGGCGGCATCATGAAGTGCGACACCATCGCGTCCGGCGTGATCGCGGCGGTCAAGCAGGTCGGCCTGAAGGTACCGCTGGTCGTGCGCCTGGAAGGGACGAACGTGGACCTGGGCAAGAAGATGCTGGCCGAGTCCGGGCTGGCGGTCACCACGGCGAACGACATGGCCGACGGCGCCAAGAAGGTCGTGGCGGCCGCAGCAGGAAAGGCGCGCTGGTCATGTCGGTCCTCGTCGGCAAAGACACCAAGCTGATCGTCCAGGGGATCACCGGATCCGCCGGGACGTTCCACGCCAA
>DATBHU010000776.1:0-3740 GCA_036557265.1 Polyangia bacterium | reverse complement strand
GCGATCGCCGGCGTCGGCTGGGCGCTGTATTCGAAGTTCTTCGGCGGCGTCGTGCGCGGCTGGACGACGATCATGATCCTGGTCGGCCTCGGGTCGTCGGCGCAGCTGTTGATGACCGGGATCCTGGGCGAGTACGTGGGGCGCATCTACGAGGAGGTGAAGCGCCGGCCGCTCTACGTCGTGGAGGACGAGATCAACCTGGCACGCGCCGAAGCGCCGCGCCGCGCCGCGCCGCCGGCGCAAGGGCAGGCGCGCGCACGCGCGGATGACCGCTGACTGGTGCGGGCGACGCTGGAAGAAGGCGACGTCGCCTTTCACGAGGCGGAGATCGGGCGGCTGCGGCGACGCGCTGGAGGAGGCGGGCGCGGCCAGCACGCTCGCCGAGGAGCCGACCGCGCGCCCCGCGCTGCACGACCTCCTGGTCCGCATCCGCCTCGGGCGGCCCTGAGCTACAGGGCAGACCGGGTGTGGCGGACGTTCCAGCCAACCGCTTGACGGGGAGCGGCGCAACCGTCGCGCTGCCCCTTGCCCGACGGTTGCTAAAGCGCGAGAGTCCCCGCGGGATGGCGTTGGACGACGAGTTGAGCGAGAACGAGTCGCAGCTGCGCTTCGCAGCCAACGCAGTGCCGGCGCTCGTTTCATACGTCGACGCGGGCGCCCGTTACGTCTGGTGCAACGAGAGCTACCGCCGCTGGTTTGGTTACGGGCCGGAGATGTTGCGCGGGCGGCACATCCGCGACGTGCTCGGCGAGACCGCCTGGCAGCTGGTCGAGCCGTTCGCCGCGCGCGCGCTGGCGGGCGAAGAGGTGACCTTCGAGACGCGCCTCGCCTACAAGAGCGGGCCCGTCCGCGACATCCGCGCCACCTACACGCCCCACCGGGACAGCGGCGGGCGCGTGCGCGGCTTCGTCGTCCTGTCCAACGACGTCACCGAGATCAAGGCCGCCGAGTTCGCCTTGCGGCGCAGCGAGCGGATGCTCGAGCGATCGCAGTCGACGGCGCACGTCGGCAGCTTCGAGGTCGCGCTGGCCGACACGCCCGACGCGCGCGCCGGCACCGTGCGCTGGTCGGACGAGACGTACCGGATGTTTGGCTACGAGCCGGCCGCGTTCCCGATGACGCACCCCACGTTCTTCCAGTTCATCCACCCCGCCGATCGGGAGCGGATCCGCGCTAACTCCCCCCGCAAGATCCAGCAGGCCGTGCAGTTCGAGAACGAGTTCCGGATCGTCCGTCCCGACGGCACCGTGCGCCACATGCACACCTGGACGGACTTCGAACGCGACGCGAGCGGCACGCCGATCCTGATGATCGGCACCTGCCAGGACGTCACCGAGCGCAAGATCGCCGAGGAGGAGCTGCGCCAGGCCGATCGCCGCAAGGACGAGTTCCTGGCCATGCTGTCCCACGAGCTGCGCAACCCGCTGGCGCCGATCCTGAACGCCATCGAGGTGATCGAGCGCGCCGGGCCGGACGACGAGCCGGTGCGTTCGGCGTTCCAGGCGGTCATCGCCCGCCAGGTCCAGCACATGAAGCGGTTGCTCGACGATCTGCTCGACGTCTCGCGCGTCAGCCAGGGCAAGATCGATCTGCGCAAGCAGCGCGTCGACCTGGCCGGCCTGCTGCTGCAGGCGGTGGAGGTGAGCCGGCCGATCATGCTGGAGAAGCACCAGCAGCTGGCGATGACGCTGGCCCAGGAGCCGATGCCGCTGGACGCGGATCCGACGCGCCTCGTCCAGGTGTTCGCCAACCTGATCAACAACGCCGCCAAGTTCACCGACACGGGCGGCCACATCACGCTGACCACGCAGGTGCGCGACGGGCACGCGCTGGTCAGCGTGCGCGACGACGGGGTCGGCATGAGCGCCGAGCTGCTCCCGCGCGCCTTCGACCTCTTCGTGCAGGAGCACCGTTCGTCCGACCGCGCCCAGGGCGGCCTCGGCATCGGCCTGACGCTGGTGCGCACGCTGGTGAAGATGCACGGGGGATCCGTGACGGCGGTCAGCGACGGCCCCGGCCGTGGCAGCGAGTTCGTGGTGCGGCTGCCGCTGGCGTTGCCCGTGGTGGTGCAGGCCGGGCGCGTCGCGCCGGCACTGCCCGCCGACCGCCCGACGATTCCGCTGCGCGTGCTGGTGGTCGACGACAACGTCGACGCCGCCGACGCCCTCCAGTACGTCCTCAAGCTGGGCGGCCACCGCGTGCGCGTCGCCCACGACGGGCCGGGCGCCATCGCCGCCGCCGCGGCCGAGCCGCCCGAGCTGGTGCTGCTCGACATCGGGCTGCCGGGCATGGACGGCTACCAGGTGGCCGAGCGGCTGCGGCGGGCCGGCCACGATCGCGCCGCGCTGGTGGCGATCAGCGGCTACGGTCAGGAGGAAGATCTGCGGCGCTCACGCGGCGCCGGCTTCGATCACCACCTGGTCAAGCCGGTCGACGGCGCGGTGCTGAGGAAGCTGATCGCGGACCTGAGCAGCCGCTTCGCACGCTCCGCCCGCGACTAGCCGCCCGCGCGCGAAGCGCGCGATCGCGGCTACTTTCTCGGGGTGTACTCTACTGCGCGCGGGCTGCACGCCGGCGGCCGGCGCCGCGCGCGGCGATGACCAGCGTGCCGCCCACCAGCACCGCGATCATGGCCCCGCCGGCGATCGGATCGATCTCGGGGGCGCTGCGGGTCAGATGCGGTCGCTGCTCGTGCCCCTGCGCGCGCGCGACCGACCCCGACGCGGCCACCAGCGCCCCCGCGGCCAGCAGCGAACCCACGATCCTCTTCAACGTGAACATCGTCGACGTCCCCCTTGGCGATTTGGCCTTTCTCGACCGTAAGACCAGCGCCTGTGGTGTCAACGATCACGCCCGTTGGTATTCCCTGAATCGGGCGGAACCTCCACATTGCCGGTATGAGCGTCCATGCGGAGGCGTCGCAGCTCATCGATGCAGATCCCGAACGCGTACGCGCGATGTACCAGGATTACGGCCACTGGTCGCAGCTGTTCCCGGCCACCATCCGCGGCACCCGCCTCATCCGTGAGAACGACACCACCAAGGCGATCGAGGTCGACCACACCAAGGACGGCCCGGTGCTCAACCTCCTGACCGTCATCTCGGAGGACGAGATCCGGCTGGAGGAGTTCAAGCCGCACTACGACGCCCGCTTCACCAACCGGTTCGAGGCGGACGCCCGCGGCACCCGCTACACCGTCATCGCCGACGTGCAGCTGAAGGGCGTGCTGCGGCTGCTGTCGCCGATCGCGCGGCCATTCGTGCGCCGGCGGATCGCGAAGTACGTCCTGCGGCCGATCAAGACGATGGCCGAGGCGCACGGCACCGCCTGACGGGCGGCCAGCCGTCGCTCATTTCCCCAGCGCCTTCTGGCACGACGCCCGGACCCCGGCGCCCACCTCCGCGATCACCCGCCGCAGCCAGGCGTGGGCCGGCGACGCGGCGGTCCGCTCGTGCCAGATCATCTGCACCATCGCGGTCGGCACCTGCATCGGCATCGGCAGCAGCTGCAGCGGCAGGCCCAGCGCCATCGGGCGCGCGACGATCTGACTGAGCGCCGCGACGTAGTCGGTCGCCGCCAGGATGGGCGGCACCAGCAGGAAGTGCGAGACGCGCAGCGCGACGTTGCGGGTGAGGCCCCGCTGCGCGAGCACGTCGTCGACGACGCCGCGCGCGTTCGGCTCGTGCGACACCAGCACGTGCGCGAGCTTGGTGTAGCCGGCGAGCGTGATCTTCCCGGA
>DATBHU010000775.1:0-4897 GCA_036557265.1 Polyangia bacterium | reverse complement strand
CGGTAGCTCGGGTCGGCCTGCACGAACACCTTCCACTGCCGCGAGAAGCGCGTGAAGTCGTTGACGTAGGCGCCGCCCATGAACGCCTGCAGCGCCTGGTAGACGTCGCCGATCGGCACGCCCTGCTTCATCACCTTCTCCTTGTCGACCTCGGCGAAGATCTGCGGCACCGACGGGGAGAAGTTCGGGTTGACGTTCTGCAGCTCGGGCCGCTTGCGGGCGGCGTCGACGAAGCGCTTGACGTTGTCGGCCAGGAACGGCAGCGAGCCGCCGGTGCGGTCCTGGATGAACATGCTGAACCCGCCCGCCGAGCTGATGCCCGGGATCGCCGGCGGCAGCAGCGCGAACACGCGCGCCTCCGGGATCTTGGCGAACTGCGCGTTCAGCTTGGCGACGATCGCCTTGGCGGTCAGGTCGGGGCGGTCGCGCTCGGCCCACGGCTTGAAGCCCATGAAGCCGGTGCCGGCGTAGCTGGCCGCCGAACGCGTGAAGAAGCTGTAACCGGCGATGGTGTTGTAGGTCCGGATCCCGTCGGTCGAGCCGAGGATCGCCTCGATCTTCTTGAACACCGCCTTGGTCCGCTGCAGCGACGCCGCGTCGGGCAGCTGCACGCCGATCAGCGCGTAGCCGTTGTCCTCGTCGGGGAGGAAGCCGGACGGCAGCTTGCGCCCGATCGCGCCCGAGAGGCCCGCCACGCCGACCAGCAACACCAGCGGGATGGCCAGCTTGCGCACCAGCCGCGCGTTGGCGCGGACGTAGCCGTTCTGGGCGCGCGCGAACCCGCGGTTGAACCAACGCCCCAGCCGTCCGAGGACGCCGCGCGATTCGCGCCGCGGCCGCAGCAGCATCGCCGACAGCGCCGGACTGAGCGTCAGGGCGTTGAACGCCGAGATCAGCACCGACACCGCGATGGTCAGCGCGAACTGCTGGTAGAGGCGCCCGGTGATGCCGGCCATGAACGCCACCGGCACGAACACCGCGGCCAGGATCAGCGCGATGCCGATGACCGGCGCGGTCACCTCCGACATCGCCTTCAAGGTCGCCTCGCGCGGCGACATCCCCTCCTCGATGTGGTGCTCGACCGCCTCGACGACGACGATGGCGTCGTCGACCACCAGCCCGATCGCCAGCACCAGCGCGAACAGCGACAGCGTGTTGATCGAGAAGCCGAGGAACGGGAACAGGATGAACACGCCGACCAGCGACACCGGCACGGTCAGCAGCGGGATCAGCGTGGCCCGCCAGCTCTGCAGGAAGATGAAGACCACCAGCACGACCAGGCCGATCGCCTCGGCCAGCGTTATCAGGATCTCCTCGATGCCCGCCTTCACCGGCGCGGTGGTGTCGAGCGAGATCTCGTAGTCCATCCCGGGCGGGAAGTGGGTCTTGAGCTCGGCCATCGTCTTGCGGACCGCCGACGCGACGTCGAGCGCGTTCGACCCGGGCAGCTGGAAGGCGGCCACCACGCCGGCCGGGCGGCCGTTGAAGGCGCCGACCTGGGCGTAGTTGAGCGACCCCATCTCGATGCGGGCTACGTCGCGCACGCGCACCAGCGAGCCGTCGGGGTTGGCGCGCACGATGACGTCGCCGAACTCCTCGGGCGTCACCAGCCGCCCCTGGGCGCGCACCGTGTACGTGAACTGCTGGCCGGGCGGCGCCGGCTCGGCGCCCACCTGCCCCGCCGGGTTGACGACGTTCTGACTGCGGACCGCGTTCATCACGTCGGTCACCGTCATCCCGAGCCGCGCCAGCACGTCCGGCTTCAGCCAGACGCGCATCGCGTAGTCCGACGCGCCCAGGTTGCGGATGTCGCCGACGCCGCGGATGCGCAGCAGGGCGTCGTTGATGTTGATCGTCGCGTAGTTGGTCAGGAACGAGGCGTCGTAGCGCCCGTCCGGCGAATACAGCGAGATGACGATGAGCGGGAACGCCAGCGACTTCTTGATGGTGACGCCGAAGTTCTTGACGTCCTGGGGCAGGAACGTCTGCGCCTGCGAGAAGCGGTTCTGCACCAGCACGTTGTCGATGTCGATGTTGGTGCCGACGTCGAAGGTAACGGTCTGGGTCATCGTGCCGTCGTTGGCGTTCGTCGACTGGATGTAGAGCATGTTGTCGACGCCGTTGACCTGCTGCTCGATCGGCGTCGCCACCGACTGCTCGATGGTGGTCGCGTCGGCGCCCGTGAACGTCGTCGACAGGATCACCTGGGGCGGGATGATCTGGGGGAACTGCGCGATCGGCAGGCCGACCAGCGACACCGCCCCCAGCATCACCGTCAGGATCGCGATGACGATCGCGACGATCGGACGCCGGATGAAGAACGACGAGATCACCGCCCTCTCCTCCTACTTCTGCGCCGCGGGCGCCGCCGGCGTGGCCGCCGCAGAAGTCTCGGTCACCACCACGGCGGTGCCGTCGTTCACCTTCTGCACCCCGTCGAGGACCACGCGCTCGCCGGGCTCGACGCCGGCCACGACGATGCGCGACGTCCCGGCCGCCGGGCCGATCTCGACCTTGCGCAGCTTCACCTTGTTGTCGGCGCCGACCACCGCCAGCGACGTCGTCCCCTGCACCTGGATCAGCGACGCCTCCGGCACCAGCAGCGCCGCGTTGCCGGCGTCCGCGCGGCGCATGCGCACGCGCCCGAACTGGCCGGGGCGCAGCAGGCCGTCCGGGTTCGGGAACAGCGCCTGCAGCTGGATGGTGCCGGTGCTGGCGTCGACCTGGCGGTTCACCGCGACGATCACGCCGCGGTGCTTGTAGGTCGACCCGTCCGACAGCACCAGCTCGAGGCTGTCGGCGACGCCTTCGCCGCGATCCAGCCTGGCGAACTGCTTGGCGGCCCAGGCCGCGTCGCGGCCGTCGAGCTGCTTCAGGCGATCGGCGGACCGGACGTAGTCGACCTCGCTCATCGGGAAGTTCACGCGCATCGGCTCGATCTGCGACACCGTCGTCAGCAGCGTCGGCCCGTCCTGGCCCACCAGGTTGCCGACCCGCACCGTCGCCAGGCCCGCGATGCCCGACACCGGCGAACGGATCTCCGTGTACGAGAGGTTCAGCTCCGCCTGCCGCAGCTGCGCCTGCGCGGCGCGCACCTGGTCGTCGGCGTCGCGCGCGGCCGCCTCGGCGTCCTCCAGCTCCTGCTTGCTGACCACGCGGGCCGCGCTCAGATCGGTGCGCCGCTCCAGCATCGCCTTGTTGTGCGCGGCGGCGGTCTGCGCCCGTGCCAGCGCCGCCTTGGCCGCGTCCGCCGCCGCCTGGTACTCGGACCGATCGATGGTGAACAGCAGCTGCCCCTGCTTCACCGCGGCGCCGTCCTTGTAGCGCTGCGCCTGCAGGATGCCGCGCACGCGCGCCCGGATCTCGGCGTTCACGAAGCCGTCGACGTTGCCGACCGCCTCGATGTACAGCGCCACGTCCTGGCGGACGGCGCGCGCCACCGTGACCGTGGGCGGCGGCGGCGTCACCTTGGCCTTGCTCTCCGTGCAGCCGATCAGGCCGACCAGCAGCAGGCCGGCGGACGGCGATCTCAGAGTTGATCTGACAATCATTGACAACACAACGATTGTCTCTAACATCGTTTCGTGTCCGAGCGAGAAAAATCTGCGTATCGATTGGCGCTGCTGATCAAGCGGGCCCGCCGCCAGCTGACCAACGCCATGCGCGAGCACCTGGAGCCGCTCGGCACCTCGCTGCACACCATCCAGGTGCTGAAGCGAACGACGGGTGAACAAGAGTTCAATCAACTGGCGTTGGCCCGGCAGACGGAGCTGGAGCCGGCCGCCCTCTGCCGGCTGCTGAACGACCTGGAAGACCAGCGCCTGATCGCGCGCCGGCGCGATCCAGATGACAACCGTCGCGTCTTGGTTACGGCGACGCCCGCCGGAGAGGACCTGATCGGGCGCACCCAGCCCGCGGTGCTGGCCGGGATCGAGAGCGTGGTGTCGCGCCTGACCCGTCAGGAGCAAGCCGAGCTCGCCCGCCTGCTCGAGAAGCTCGCCCCCGTCGACGGCGCGTCCTGATCGCCTCCGGCTTGCGGGCGGCGAAGCCGTTGCCAGGCTTCACGCCATGGCGGTCAGGTTGAAGCGCGCCTACGACCCACCCGCGCGGACCGACGGGTACCGCGTGCTGGTCGATCGGCTGTGGCCGCGCGGCGTGCGCAAGGACGACCTGCGGCTCGACGACTGGTCGAAGGCCGTCGCGCCCAGCGACGCGCTCCGAAGATGGTTCGGCCACGATCCGGCGCGCTGGACCGAGTTCCAGCGCCGCTACCGCGCCGAGCTGGCGCGCGGGGCGGCCGCGGAGGCGCTGGGCACGCTGGCCGCGCGCGCGGCGCGGGGCACGGTGACGCTGGTCTTCGCGGCGCACGACGCCCGCCACAGCAACGCGGCGGTGCTCGAGCAGCTGCTGAAGAAGCGCGCCTGACGCCCGAATCAGTGCTTGGCCGGCCTCGCGGCGCGCGCCCCCGCCGCTAGCTTGGCAGTACCCATTAAATGAAGGGGAGGCTCGACATGATTCGATCAGGGTCAATTCGCAGAGCGATCGCGCTCGCGGTCGGCATCGCCGCGATCGGCCCGATGCGACTCGCCCTCGCGCAGAATCCGGCGCCGACGACGCTGGTCTACGCGGTCTACGACAACGAGAAGGCGGCCAAGGAGGCCTTCTCGGCGATGAGGGATGCGCAGAGGAAGGGCGTGATTCACGTCGAGTCGTTCGCCGTCGTCTCGAAGGATCAGAACGGGCGCGTGCACGTCAAGTCGACCCAGCGGCGCAGCGCCCGGGCCGGCGCGATCATCGGCGCGCTGGTCGGCGTGCTGGGCGGGCCGGCGGGCGTGGCGGTGGGCGCCGCCGCCGGCGGCGGCATCGGGTACCTGACCGGCCGCGCGGTCGGCATCCC
>DATBHU010000774.1:0-9776 GCA_036557265.1 Polyangia bacterium | reverse complement strand
GTCCGTACGTCGCGCCGGAGCGGCTGGCCGGCGCTGCCGACACGTCGGCGACCGACATCTATTCGCTCGGCGTGGTCATGTATGAGCTCGTCACCGGCTCGCTGCTCGCGCGCGGGCCGCTGCCCGTGACGTTCGACGCCTTGCCGGTCGCGGCGCCGCTGGCGGCCGTCATTCGCCGCTGTCTGGAACCGAAGCCGGACCGGCGCCCGGCCAGCGCGGCCGAGGTCCTGGCGGCGATCGACGATCAGTCGCAGATCGTGACCGAACGCCTGAGCGCTCGCGCGCGCCGCCGCAAGACGTGGTGGGTACTGGGGGGCGCAGTGGCGGCGTCGCTCGCGCTGGCGGTTCCGTTGCTCCGGGACGGCGAGGTGCGCGGCGGCGCGGCGGCGAAGCTCACGGCCCCGGCAGCGCCGCGGACGGATCGCGTCGTGCCGCCGGACCACGACGCGCGGCCGTCGTCCGCGCCGATGCTGGCCCGGCCGGCCGGCGCTCCGGCGGTGGCGCGGCGGCGCGCGCGCAAGCCTCTCCGCCCGGCCGCGTCCAAGCCGGTGATGGACGCCGCGCCAGACGGCACGCGGCGGCTGCTCGAGTCCGCCGAGGCGCACCTGCGCGCCGGGCTGATCGAGGAAGCCTGCGTGGAGGGAGACGCTGCGACCCGCCAGGCCCCGTCCTCTCCTCCCGCGTGGGAATTCCTGGGCCGCTGCTACATGCGCCTCGGAGAGCCGGCGCAGGCGCGGGACTACTACCGCCGATATCTTCAGCTGGCGCCCGACGGAACCAGGGCGGTCTTCATTCGCGCGATTGTCGACGAGCAGGGCACTTGATGCGCGCGCTGGCCGTCGTTGCGGCGCTGTCGATGGCGGCGTCGTTGGGGTGCAAAGCCCAGAAGGACGCCTTCTACAACCAGACCTTCACCTGCACGCCCAGCGCGACGCAGGACGGCTGCGGCACCACCCGGGACGGCAAACCGATGACCTGTTTCGTGGGCAGCGCCCTGGGAGGCGAAGATTTCTGCGCGGAGGCGTGCGACCCCGCGCACGGCTCGGATGATCCCGACTTTACCTGCGTCGCCTCCGGCAAGTGGGGGGCGCTGCTCCGGAACTGCCAGCCGGCCGCCAGCGCGCAGGATCCCTCGCTCGGCTGCCCGGCGCCGCTGCAGTGCTACCGGACCGATGTCTTGCAGGACCAAGGGCTCTGCCTGGACATGTCGGTCTGTGCCACCAACGCGGATTGTCCGGGGGACACCAGGCGCACGGTCTGTGCCAGCACCATTCTGTCCGCGTTGCTGCCGACGGCGACCGCCGACCATCTTCAGTGTGTTCAGCCGACCTGCACGTCGGGCGGAACGCTGTGTTCGTCCGGCGAGCTGTGTCTGGCCGACTTCTACAATACCGGCCTGGCCCCTGATATCTGCGTGCCGGCTTGCGACCCTTATCTGCACTGCCCGCCGAACTTCTCCTGCGCGGCGGCCTCCTCCGGCGGCGCGCCGGCCATCTGCGTTCCGGGCGTACCCGGCACGCGTTGCCAGAGCGATCAGGATTGCGTCATCGGCACCTGCTTCGACACCGGCGCCGGCTTCAGTGAGTGCGTGCCGCCCCTGCCGTGCGCCTCGGCGCTCGACTGCGCGGCGCTGGACCGGCCTGCCTTCTTCTTTGTTTGCGGTCAGGCACCGCAGACCGGCGAACGGCGGTGCCTCGGACTGGGTGCTTTCCACGGCGCCAACTGCAATGAAACGGCCGATTGTCCGGACGGACAGATGTGTTATCGGTTCAGTCCGTACACAGCCAATCAGGGACACGGAGAATGCCGCCTTCCCTGCGACGGCGATCTGCACTGTCCGACCATCGCGGGCGTCGGGCACACCTGCCTGGACGGCGGCGACGGCGGCTGCTACCCCGGCGACTTTGCGCTCGGGTGCACCCGCCAGGAAGACTGCCTCGCGGACTTCTCGTGCCTGCCTGCCAGCCGCGACGATCAGCACACGCGGGTCACCAGCCCGAACATCTGCACCATCACGTGCGGCAACGACGCCGATTGCCGGACCGACCCCTTGATAGGGATGAGCGGGTTCTGCATGGAAGGGATCTGCCGTCTGGCCGGCGACCTCGGTGATCCGTGCACCGACGACGATCACTGTCGGTCCGGCCGACAGTGCGTATTCGACGCCGCGGGGCTGGGAACTTGCTCGGACTGAACAGCAACGCGTCGATCCTCGCCGTCATCGGGTTGTCGCTGGCGTCGTTCCCGTCGCCCGCGAGAGCCGCGGGCGATCGCATGGCCGTGCTCGTCGTCGCCGACCAGGACCCCGACCTGTCCGACAACCTGACCGAGGTGGCGATCTCGAAGCTCGCCGAGCGCAGAGAGCACCGCCTGGTGGGATGGCGCGAGCTTCACGACCGGCTGCCCGACATCCTCGAGGGCCGTGGCATCGGTGACTGCATCGATCGACCGTGCCTGGCGCGCCTGGGCGCCGCCGCAGGCGCGGAGTCGGCGCTGCTCGGCGACGTGCGGCGGCAGGCCGATCAGTTCGTCGTGCGCCTGATCCTCGTCAACCTCAGCACGGCGGCGATTGACGCCGAATTTTCCGAGACCACCGGGCCGGAGATCGCGCCGCTCATCGCGCTGCTGCGCAAAGGAGTGGGCAGCCTGTCGGTGCCCCGACCGACCCTGCAGGCGTTGCAGGCGGCGCCCGCGCACGCCCTGCCGGAGGCCGGCACCTCGCCGACCGGGACCGCGATGCTCTCCGCCCTGCCGGCGCCCGCGCGCCGCGCTCGGTGGGTCACGCCGGTCGCCTACGCCACCGGCGGTCTGGCGGCAGCCTCGCTCTCGGCAGCGATCGTGACCGGGAGCATCGCGGGGGCAAAACCGGCCGGCGCGACGCGAGCCGAGACTCAGGACGATCTGGACCGACGCGATCGCTATGCGGGCATCGCCAATTCGCTCTACCTGATCGGTTCAGCGCTGGCCGTGAGCGCGGTGGTCCTGCTGGTATCGCAACTCCGCCGCCGGTAAGGCGTCCGGCCCACCAACCAGATTTTTTTGCGACGGTTCGGGCTTCCTCCGTCTTGTAGGGTGCGGAGGGCGGATTCAGTCAGCCTCCGCGCTCACCTGGGATCAACGACACGGTCATCAAGCGGAGGTCTGGAATGCAAAAACGTCGTCTGGGAACGATTGTGGCTCTCGCAGTCTTGGGAATGGGAGGGGTGGCGACCGCTGCGGCGGGCGACCACTACCTCGCGACCTACGGTGGAACCGGAGGCGCGTATTTTCTGGATACTGTCTCCCACGGGTTCATGGTCGGCTTCCACGGCCGGTACGGTGGATACAACGATGCGGTCGCGTGGATTGAACAGGACGGCGCCGAGGGCGGGTTGCACGGTGGAACCGGCGGGATCGAGTACCGCCTCAGCTGCCCGTCCGGCTGGATCACGCACGGGATCTACGGCCGCGCCGGCGGCTACGTCGACCAGCTTGGAAGCATCTGCATCCAGCAATCGACGCAGTCGGAGCAGTACACCTCGGCGAAGGGGGGCAGCGGCGGAGCCTATTTCGAGGAGCGCTGCAGTCCGGGAGAAGGTGCCGTCGGCCTCCAGGGTCGTTCGGGCGGCTACGTGGACCAACTTGGTTTGGTCTGCAACGCCAACGGTCGCTGATCAGAGCGACCTGGCGAGCCAGATAGAAACGGCGGCCGCTGCTCCGGAGGACATGCATCATGATCACACGAGCGCGGCCGCGCCTTCGATTGTTCGACGTCCTCTGGACGGTTCTGTTTTTCATCTCGGTGACGCTGGCGACGCTGATGATTTGCCGGCATCGAAGCCGCGCGGCACGCGAGAATCGACCCGTGACGCTGCTGGCGGCCGCGTCGCCCGATGGGATCGCGTCGACCAGGCGATGGTCCTCGGGTCGGAGGGATTACCCCGCCGTTGAACCACCGGCGGTCGCGGAAGCGTCCGCGCCCTTCGTCGCCGAGGCTCGGGTCGGCCCGGCGGTGGATGGGGGAGCGCCGACGTACGACGCACGGCCGGAGCGGGCCGCCACGCCCGAGGCCGCGGCGACTGCAACGGCCTCCCCGGCTGCGTCGGAGGATGTGCCCGAGCGCTTGTCAGGTCGCGTCGCCTTTTTCGACTCCGCCCTCGATGCGCAGCGGCCTGACCCGGCCTGGGCAAACGTGCTCGGGGATTCGATCCGCGCGCAATATGAAGGCATGGACGGGGTCACCGTGGACGGGGTGAAGTGTGGCCAGACCCTGTGTCGTTTCGAGATGGCGACCACGGGCGACGATACTTCCGGGCAGAAGGCGATGAGCCGGCTCTCCAAGGTCCCGGGCTTGACCGGCGAGCTGACCGCTCGCATGACCGCGCCCCCACTGCCGCCAAAGGTGGTGATCTATGTGGCGTGGCCGCTCACGCAATTGCCCAGTCCGTCCGATTGACGGGGTTCAGGGGCCGTCGCGCAAGAACCGCCAGGTCTCGTCGGCGCCTTCGACGTCCTGATTGCGGAGGCCGTACTCCGCCCGCAGGGGCGCCGGATCGGCGTATTCGCGCGTCGGCCAGAAATGGCCCGCGTGGTCGAAGACGAGCTGGCGAAGCGCGCCGGTCTCCGAACGGGCGTCCAGCTGCTTGACGGTGCTGTCGCGGGTCGCGCTCACGACCTCTTCGTCGTCGCTCAGGCCCTGGCCTTCCTTGACGACGTCGTCGCGGGCGGTCTCCGCGGGCGCGTCGATCTCGCGTTCGGAGACCTTCAGCGCGCGCGCCCAGCCGCGCGCCAGCGGGGCGAGCACCTGGCTCGCGTAGCTCGGCGGCAGCGCCGGGTCGGCGTCGCTGTAGGCGAACAGCACGCGGCGCAGGCGCGCGCCGGCCAGATCCGGCGGGGCGGTGGGCGAGAACCCGACGAACGGCATGAACGCCGCGACGCCCGCGTACAGGTCGGGGCGCTGGCGGGCGGCGCTGAGAGCCATCCCGCCGCCGTTGGACTGCCCGACCAGGTAGACGTCGTTGCCGCCGGCGATCACGGCCCGCGCGGTCAGGTCGTCGACGATCCGGCGGAGGTAGCCGAGCTCGTCGACCGTGGCGCCGAGCTCGGTGTACTCCGAGCGCCAGCGGCCGGAGTTGGGCAGCCCGGCGATGTCGAAGCTGGTCGGCAGGCCGTTGCCGTAGGCGACCACGAACCGCTTCGCGTCGGCGAGCCTGTTGAACGTGCCCCGGGTCTGAAACGTCATCATCGCCTCGGCGCTGGCGCCTTGCCCGTGCAGGACGATCAGCACCGGCGCCGTCGCGCGCGCCCCGAGCGCCGGGGGCACATACGAGACGTAGCGGCGCTGCACGGGCCCGCAGGGGGCGGTCGCCTGGTCGAACGTGTGCACGGCGAGGCCGGGCGCCGGCGGGGCGGCCAGCCGCTCGGGCTGGTAGAGCGCCTCGGGCGGCGCCCCGAGGCACGCCAGCAGCTCCGCCCGCCCGAGCCGCGCCGGTCCCGCCGCGCGCGCCGTCTGCGGCGCGACGCCCGTCTCGCGGCAGCCGACGGCGCAGGCGAGCAGCGTCAGCGCCAGCGTCGCCGGCTGGTCGAGACGCTGCCCGTGCGCGCGCCGCATTCGCTTCACCCGCGCATCATACCGGCGGCGTCAGGGGCCGATTTCGATTTGGCCCGATGAGACAATAAGTAAACTACGCTCACGATGTCCAAGACAGCCCTGGCGGTCCTCCTGGCGGCCCTCTCCATCTCGGCGTGCAAGGGTGGTGGTCCCGGCACGCAGGCGACCGGTCACGGCGGCGACGGCGCGGACTCGAGCGGGGGCGGCGGTTCGACCGGAGGAGGCATGGTCCCGACCTTCGGCAACGGCGGCATGGCGGGGATGGACACCGGGACGGCGGGGGCCGGGGGCGCGGCGGCGGGAGCCACCGGCGCCGCGGGCCTGGGCGTCGCCGGTGGCGGAACGGCCGGCGCGGCCGGCGCGGGCGGCGGCGGCGGCGCCACGGGCGGGGGCGGCGCGGGCGGCACGGCCGCCGCGTGCACCAGCAACCCGGCGGACTACCAGTTTCCGTTCCAGGACCCGTGCAAGCCGCTCGAGGATCGCGTGACGGATCTGCTGTCGCGGATGACGCCCGACGAGAAGATCAACCTCCTCTACGAGAATCAGCCGGCCATCCTGCGGCTCGGGATCACGTCGTTCACGACGTACACGGAAGGGCTGCACGGCCTCGGCTGGTCGAAGGTGGGCGGCACCAGCCAGGCGCGCGTCGTGGCGACGCAGTTCCCGCAGGCGTTCGGCCTGGCGCAGTCGTGGGATCACGAGGCGCTCCGCATCGTCGGCGACACGATGGGCGTCGAGTCACGCGTCTACTACGCGCGCTGGGGCGACGCGAACCAGTGCTGCACCAGCATCGTCATCCGGGCGCCGGTCATCGATCTCGGGCGCGATCCGCGCTGGGGCCGCACCGAAGAGTCGTACGGCGAGGATCCTTACCTGACCGCCGAGCTGGCCAAGGGGTTCCTCTCGGGGCTCCACGGCGGCAGCCAGTACGGCGGGCTGCAGACCACGAACGCGCCGTACCTGATGGCGGCGTCCACGCTCAAGCACTTCCTCGCCTACAACAACGAGGTGAATCGCAACAAGAGCGATTCGGCCGTCGACGACCGGAACCTCAACGAGTACTACCTGGCGCCGTTTCGCGAGGTCGTCGCCGCCGGCAAGGCCGACAGCATCATGACCTCCTACAACAAGATCAGCGGCGACCCGGCCATGATCTCGCCGCGCGTGAAGAACGTGCTGATGGCGCAGTGGAAGTTCGACGGCATGGTGGCGACGGACGCGTACGCGCTGAACGGCCTCTACGCGTCGAGCGGCCACAACTACATGGCGATGGGGTGGTCGTACGAGAAGTCGGCCGCCGAGGTGGTCAAGAGCGGCCAGCTGCTGACGGGCGGCAACGTCACCAACGGGGCGCCCGACGACGTCGAGGCGCTGCGGCGCGCGTACCAGATGGGACTCATCGCCGTCGCCGATCTCGACCTGGCCCTGAGCGGGAGCCTGCGCCTCCGCTTCCGTCTCGGCGACCTCGACCCGAAGAGCCGCGTGCCGTACCGCAGCCTCACGGGCAACGAGAACCCGTGGAACACGGCCGAGTACAAGGCGCGCGCGCTCGACGTCTCTCATCGCACGGTCGTCCTGCTCAAGAACGCGAACGGCGCATTGCCCCTCGACAAGACAGCGCTGAAGAACGTCGCCGTGATCGGCCCGCGCGGCAATCAGATCATCCGCGACTGGTACGCCGGCAAGCCGCCCTACACGGCGGTGACGGCGCTGGCCGGGATCAAGGCAAAGCTCGGCGCGGGCGTGACGGTCAACTTCGCCGCCGACAACAGCAACAGCGCCGCCGTGAACGCCGCCAAGGCGGCCGACGTCGCGATCGTCGTGGTGGGCGACCACCCGATCTGCGGGCTGGCCGAGGACACCTGGGCGGCCTGTCCCGCGTCGTCGATGGGATACGAAGGCCGGGAAGGGTTCGACGCCGACCGGACGCACATCGGCCTCATGCCCGATCAGCAGGCGCTGGTGCAGAGCGTGTTCGCCGCCAACCCGAAGACGATCGTCGTGCTGCTGTCGGGCTACCCGCAGGGCGTGAAGTGGCTGGCCGACAACGTGCCCGCCATCGTGCACATCGCCAACTCCGGGCAGGAGATCGGGACGGCGCTCGCGGACGTCCTGTTCGGCGACTACAACCCGGGCGGGCGCACCACCATGACCTGGTACGCGTCGGAGACGGACATCCCGACGACGATCCTGGACTACGACATCAAGAAGGGGACGACGTACTGGTACTACAAGGGGACGCCGGTGTTCCCGTTCGGGCACGGGCTCTCCTATTCGACGTTCAAGTACGAGAACCTGGCCGTGAGCGGCGCCGGCGTGTCGATGACCACGTCTGTGAACGTCAGCGTCGACGTCAGCAACACCGGGACGCGCGCCGGCGACGAGGTCGTGCAGCTCTACGTCGCCTATCCGCAGTCGACGACGCTGCCACGCCCGCGGCAGCAGCTGCGCGGGTTCAAGCGCGTCACGCTGGCGCCGGGACAGAAGCAGACGGTGACGTTCCCGCTGGCGGGCAGCGCGCTCACCTACTGGGACACCACGGCGCAGGCCTTCGCCCTCCAGCAGGGGACGGTGCAGCTGCAGGTCGGCTCGACGTCGAAGGACATCCGGCTGATGGGCAACCTGAACGTCACGCCCTAGGCGCGCGACGGTCCGTATCGCCGGAATACCCGGCGATCATCTGCCGTTGGTGCTGAGCGAAGGAGCGACGCGCGGTGCGTACTGTAAAGGAAGTCCTCTGGCGCGCGGCCGAGTGGTCGGCGGTGATGGTCGCGCTCTGCTGGCTGTTCGTCTGGGCGGGGCCGGGCGGAGCGTATGCGCACCTTGCCTCCCGCCCCCCCGGTGGCCAGGTTCGTGAGCGGCGCGATGGCAGCGTACGACTAGGGTTGACCCTGCGCGATGAGGTACCTGGCGCTCGCCACGGACTACGATGACACGATCGCCACGCACGGTCGCCTGGACGACGACGTGGCCCGCGCGCTTCAGCGGCTGCGGACGTCCGGGCGGCGAGCCGTCCTGATCACGGGCAGGATCCTCGAAGACCTGCTGACCGTCTGCCCCAACCTGGATGCCTTCGCGGCCGTGGTGCTCGAGAACGGCGCCGTGCTTCACGTCCCCGCCCGCCGCGAGACGCGGGTCCTCTGTCCGCCGGTGCCGGACAGCCTCGTCCGCGAGCTCGCGCGCCGTGGCGTCGAGCCGCTCGCGCGGGGCCGCGCCATCCTCGCGACCCGCCGCCCGCACGAGATCGCCGTGCTGGAAGCGATCCGCGACCTCGACCTCGAGCTTCAGATCACCTTCAACGGCAACGCCGTGATGGTCCTGGCGTCGGGCGTGAACAAGGGCAGCGGCCTGCAGGCGGCGCTGCGGGAGCTGGATCTCTCCATCCACGAGGCGGTCGGCGTCGGAAACGGGCAGAACGATCATTCGTTCCTGGATATCTGCGAGTGCGCCGTCGCAGTGGGCAACGCCGTCGACGCCGTCAAGGCGAAGGCCGACTTCACGACGCCCGCGTGCTGCGGGGCCGGCGTGGTCCAGCTGATCGACGAGCTGGTCGCGACCGACCTCTCGGAGCGCGCCACCGGCGGGGTGGGGGACGTGGTGGTCCTGGCCCAGCGCCGGGACGGCGCGCCGGTGACCTTCCGTCCTTACGGCCAGAACATCCTCGTGTGCGGTCCGTCGGGCGCGGGCAAGTCCACCTTCGCGACCGGCCTCATCGAACGCCTGATCGATCGCGACTACCAGATCTGCATCGTGGATCCCGAGGGTGACTACGGCACCCTGGACTCGATCGTCACGATGGGCAACCGGCTGCGGCCGCCGCACGTCGACGAGGTGCTCGCGCGCCTGGGCGACGGGCGGGCGGACGTCGTCGTCAACCTGCTCGGGATCGCGCTCGCCGATCGGCCCGACTTCTTCGCGGAGCTGTTGCCGCGGGTGCAGGCGCTGCGCGCGCGCACGGGGGGGCCGGACTGGATCGTGATCGACGAGGTTCACCACCTGCTGCCGGCGGCGTGGGGCCACGCGCCCTACATGCTGCCGCAACGCCTCGGCGAGGCCATCCTGATCACCCACCGGCCCAGCGAGGTCGCGCCGGGGATCCTGGCGATGATGGACATCGCGGTGGTGGTGGGCCCGTCGCCCGCGCGCGCGCTGGCGGAGCTCACCGCCGCGCTCGGCCTTCCTACCG
>DATBHU010000773.1:0-17479 GCA_036557265.1 Polyangia bacterium | reverse complement strand
CGCCGGTGCTGGGCGACGCGCCGCCGCCGCCGACCTCGACGGTCACCCGCGAGGCCTTCGAGGCGGGCGTGCGCCGCATCCAGGAGTACATCCTGGCCGGCGACGCGTTCCAGGTCGTCTACTCGCAGCGCTTCCAGGTGCCGCGCGGCGACGTCGATCCGTTCGACGTCTACCGGGCGCTGCGCGTGATCAACCCGTCGCCGTACATGTATCACCTGGAGTTTCCCGACGCGGTGGTGACCGGCGCGTCGCCGGAGGTGCTGGTGCGCCTCGACGGCGGCGAGGTCGAGGTGCGGCCGATCGCGGGCACGCGCCGGCGCGGAAACAACGCCGAGGAGGACGCCGCGCTGGAGGCCGAGCTGAAGAACGATCCCAAGGAGCTGGCCGAGCACACCATGCTGATCGATCTCGGCCGCAACGACGTCGGACGCGTGTCCGCGCCGGGCACGGTCCGGCTGACCGAGCGGATGACGGTCGAGCGCTACTCGCACGTCATGCACCTGACCTCGAACGTGCGCGGCCGCGGCGCGCCCGGCATCCGGCCCGCCGACGTGGTGCGGGCGACGTTCCCGGCCGGCACGCTGTCGGGCGCGCCCAAGATCCGCGCCATGGAGATCATCGAGGAGCTGGAGCCGGCGCGGCGCGGGATCTACGGCGGCGCGATCGGCTACATCTCGTACTCGGGCAACATGGACTTCGCGATCGCGATCCGCACGCTGGTCGCCAAGCAGGACACCATCTACGTGCAGGCGGGGGCGGGCGTCGTCGCGGACAGCGTCCCGGCGCTGGAGCACAAGGAGTGCGTCAACAAGGCGCGCGTGGTGGTCAGCGCGATCGAGGTCGCGCGGCGAGCATCCGGAACGTCGGCAACTTCGGGAGGGAAGGCCTGATGCTGCTCGTGATCGACAACTACGACTCGTTCACCTACAACCTGGTCCAGTACCTGGGCGAGCTGGGGCAGGAGGTGCGCGTCGTGCGCAACGACGAGATCCCGGCGGCGCAGATCGCGGGCATCGCGCCGTCGCACATCGTCATCTCGCCGGGGCCGTGCACGCCCAACGAGGCGGGCATCAGCCTCGAGACGATCAAGCTGTACGCGGGCAAGATCCCGATCCTGGGCGTCTGCCTGGGGCACCAGTCGATCGGCCAGGCGTTCGGCGGCAAGATCGTGCGCGCGGCGCGCGTCATGCACGGCAAGACCTCGCCGATCCACCACGACGGCAAGGGCGTGTTCAGCGGGCTGCCCAACCCGTTCGAGGCGACCCGCTACCACTCGCTGCTGATCGAGCGGGCCAGCGTGCCCGAGGTGCTGGAGGTGACGGCCAGGACCTCCGACGAGGAGATCATGGCGGTGCGCCACAGGACGCTGCCCGTCGAGGGCGTGCAGTTTCACCCGGAGTCGTTCCTGACCACGGCGGGGAAGGACCTGCTGCGCAACTTCATCGCGAAGGGAGGGCGCCCATGAGCGCGACGACAGAGACCGAGCTGGGGATCCGCGAGGCGCTGGCGCGCGTCGTCGAGCGGCGCGACCTGACGTCGGACGAGATGGCGTCGGTGGTCGGCGACATCATGGACGGCAAGGCGACGCCGGCGCAGATCGGCGCGCTGCTGGCGGCCCTGCGCATGAAGGGCGAGACCGTCGACGAGGTGGTGGGCGCGGCGCGGGCCATGCGGGCGCGCATGACGCGGGTCGAGTTCGCGGGCGAGGCGACGGTCGATCTGTGCGGCACGGGCGGCGACGGGTCGCATTCGATCAACGTGTCGACCATCGCGGCGTTCGTCGTGGCGGGCGCCGGCGTGGCCGTGCCGAAGCACGGCAACCGCGCGCAGTCGTCGCGCTCGGGCGCGCACGACGTGATCGAGGCGCTGGGGCTGCACCCGGCGACGCCGCCCGAGCTGTCGGTCCGCTGCCTGACGGAGGCGAAGCTGGCCTTTCTGTTCGCGCCCGCGCACCACGCGGCGACCAAGCACGTGGTCGGGCCGCGCAAGGAGGTCGGCTTCCGGACGCTGTTCAACCTGCTCGGGCCGCTCACCAACCCGGCGGGCGTGCGCGTGCACGTCAACGGCATCTTCGCGCCCGATCGCTGCGAGCTGCTGGCGCGGGCGCACGGCGCGCTCGGGTCGCGGCGCGCGCTGGTCATCCACGGCGCGGGCGGGCTGGACGAGTTCGCGCCGGCGGGCGCGACGTTCGTCGCCGAGCTGGCCGACGGCCAGGTGCGGACGTACCAGGTGACGCCGTCGGACTTCGGTCTGAAGGAGAGCGACCCGGCCGGGCTGGCGGGCGGCTCGCCGGACGACAACGCGCGCGTCGCGCTGGAGGTGCTGGCCGGCAAGGGGCCGGAGGCGGCGCGCAACGCGGTGGTGATGACCGCGGCGGCGGCGCTGTACACCAGCGGCGCCGCGCCGGATTTGAAGACGGCGGCCGGCCGCGCCCGCGAGGTGCTGGCGGGCGGCGGGGCGATGGGCGTGCTGGAGACGCTGCGGAAGATCGCGCCGCGCCCGGCGACGCCGTCATGATCCTCGACGACATCGTGGCGCGCACGCGCGCGGATCTGGAAGGTCGAAAGCTGTCGCGCCCGCTGGCAGAGCTGTCCGGCGAGGCTGTCGCGCGCGGCGAGCAGCGACGAAGCCTGTCGGCGGCGCTGCGCCGCCCCGGCGCCATCGCTTGCATCGCGGAGTACAAGCGGAAGTCTCCCTCGGCGGGCTGGATCAACGAGCACGCCGATCTCGAGAAGACCGTCTCCGCGTACGCGGCCGGCGGCGCAGCGGCTCTGTCCGTGCTGACCAATGAGCCGTTCTTCGCTGGTCGTCTGGGCGATCTGAAACCGGCGGGCGCGGTGACGGGGCTGCCGGTGCTGCGAAAGGACTTCGTCGTCGACCGGTACCAGATCATCGAAGCCGTGGCCGCGGGCGCCGACGCGATTCTGTTGATCGTGGCAGCCCTCGACGATGCGACGATGGCCGATCTACTCGGGATTGCGCGGGCGGCGCGGCTCGACGTGCTGGTCGAGGCGCACGACGCCGACGAAGTCCGCCGCGCGGTCGCGGCGGGTGCGGAGATCATCGGCATCAACAACCGCGACCTGCGAACATTCACCGTCGATCGCGAGCTGGCGGCGCGGCTGCGGCCGTCGGTGCCGGCGGATCGCATCGTCGTCGCGGAGTCCGGGATCCGCGACGGCGCGGACGTCGCGCGGCTGCGCGACGCGGGCGTCGACGCCATCCTGGTCGGCGAGACGCTGATGCGCGCGCCCGATCCGGCGGCGGCGCTGCGCGGCCTGCTGGCGGGCGCGGTGTCGAAATGACGATGGCGGCGCCGTTGTTCGTGAAGATCTGCGGCCTCACGACGCCGGAGGACGCGGCGATGGTGGCGGCGGCCGGCGCCGACGCGATCGGCGTGAACCTCTGGCCGGGCTCGAAGCGTCACGTGGCCGCCGAGGCCGCCCGTGACGTGCTGGCGGCGATCCCGGTCGGCGTCCTCAAGGTCGGCGTGTTCGTGGACGCGCCCGCGTCGGAGGTCGAGCGGCAGCTCGACGAGCTGGGGCTCGATCGCGCGCAGCTCCACGGCGACGAGCAGCCGGGCGACTTCGGGCGCCTCGACGCGCGCCTGATCCGCGTCGTCCGCGTGCGCGACGAGGCGTCATTCGACCGCGAGGCCGGCTGGTCGCCCGCGCTCTGGCTCTACGACGCGTTTGTCGAAGGCTTCGGCGGCGCCGGCGTCCCCGCGCCCTGGCCGCTGATCGCGGCGCGCGCCCGCCGCCCGTTCCTGCTGGCCGGCGGCCTGACGCCTGACAACGTCGCCGCCGCGATCGCCGAGACCCTGCCCGCCGGCGTCGACGTCGCCAGCGGCGTCGAGAGCAGCGCCCGCCGCAAGGATCCCGCCAAGGTCGCCGCCTTCATCGCCGCCGCCCGCCGGGCGGCGCAAGCCCTGCCAAGTTGATTCCGCGATAGTTGGTCGCGGCCGGCTCAGATCGACTGCCGACCGGCGGGCGAGACGGGCTGTTGAAGTGTGTCGAGGTACTTGCCGACAAAGTTGCCTTCTTCGGATCCGTCCGGCTTTGAAATGAGCCAGTCCACGACTTCGCTTTCGGGAAAGCTGAGTACGTCTCCCCGCCTGTAGCCCCGGACGGCCGCGATATCGGAGGAGATCCGGCCCGTGATCGCACCGGCCGCGATGCGGTCCACGAGGACGAACACCTGCTCGAAATGCCCGTCTCGATCGCGAAGGAGCGTCGTCACGAAGAATGTCTCGCCGGCAGGCAGCCCGGCCAGATATCGCTGCTTCGCGCTGGGATAGGTCGCCGTCGCTTTGGCGACGTACGGCGCGATCTGGCGGCGCCAATTCGCCAGGGCCTCTTCGGGATTCGTCCCCCGCACGTGAACGGGCCGGTCGGCGGGGGCGTTGTTCGCAAGCCTTCCCTCCTGCCGGTACCCGGTCGACGTGCTCGCGCACGCAGAAAGCGCAGCTCCGAGCGACAGGACCGTCCAGCGATTCATGTCCGCCCAACGATATCGGTATTCAGTCTCTCGGGGTGATGGAACCTGTTCGCGCCCGGATTGTCCGTGTTGATGCGTGCGAAAGCTTGTGCTCGGAACCGTTCTCGCTGGGGCGCTTCTACAGTCGAAGGCGGAGGCGTGCTCACCTTGCGAGGACAATCTGGACCTGCGGGCCACCGCCATACGCGCGGGCCTCGTGGTGGTTGCCCATCGAGTTGGTGAAGATTTCTCCCCGCTGTCGGGAGATGAGCGGTGGGTGACCTTCGCACCCTTCGAAGTACAGAAGGTCCTGAAGGGCTCCCCGATCGCACAGCAGATCGATGTCGCCATGAGCTGGATGTGTGGGATGGGCCCCGACGTCGAACGCGGTCGATCTTCCGTGCTGTTTCTCGAACGGTATGGGAATCGCTACTACTCGGTTCGGGACGGTTGCTCGGTCCGCAGTCTTCCCATCGTCGATGGGAAGGCGGTCCTCACCGACATCAGCCTTCCCGTCGACGTTCTCGCCACGAACCTTGGATTCGCCTGGGCCGGGGAGAGTGGCAAGGTCGAGTGGAAGCCGGCGCTCGTTCCCATCGGCCTCGCCATCGCCGCCGCCGTGCTCAGCTTTGCGCTCGGCCGCCGACGGAGGCACTGATCGGTCGAACGGATTGTGGCCCTTTTCAAGATCGTGCTCCGTGGCGCGGCGGACCCTCACCCGCGAGCCTTCGGCTCGGCGGCCTCTCCCACTCTCGTGGGAGAGGCGCAGAGCGGACGGAGCGTCGCCAGTGATCCTCCGCCTGCCGCTCGTGAACGCAGCCGCTCAGGAGTCCATCGCGACTTCGTCCCAGGCGACGTCGCCCTGCATCCAGCGGAACGCGCGCACGCGCGCTTCGGCGATCACCGACACCGCCCGGTGCTCGTCGTCGGTCAGCTCGGCGTACGGCTTGCCGAACGCCGCGAAGTCGTCGCCGGCGTAGCCGATGCCGAGGCCGCGCCCCGTCGGGGCGCCGTCGCGCAGGACGGCGGCGACGCGGGCGCGCGGCACCGTGCCGGCGCGCACCAGCGACTCGCTGACGACGCGCCACCACCACAGCTCCGCGACCTGCTCGCCCCGCGCGAGGTTGGCGTCGGGCGCGCGGCTGACCGACGTCGCCATCACCGTCCATTCTTCGCGCGGATCCATCCCGTGATGCGTGACGAACGGCGAATCGGACAGGAACGGCAGCAGCCGCAGCAGCTCCTCGCTGTCGACGCGGCTGTCGTAGGCGGGCAGGGCGGCCACCAGGTTCAGGCCGGCGAACAGCACCGCGATCGACTCCTCGATCAGCGCCGCGCCGATCGCGTGCAGGACGGCGCGCTCCCAGTTGTTGGGCGGCAGGTCGAACAGCGCCTGCTCCGGCGCGATCAGGGCGGGCGCCAGGCCGGCGTCGCGGAACCAGTTGGTGACGCCGGCGATCATCCCGGCCGCCTGCTCGGCGGCGCGGCCGTCGCTGTCGAAGCGCACGCCCTCGAAGCGGGCGCGAAAGGTGAGCACGCCGAGGCAGACGGCGCGCGCCGCGATGTCCGCGGCCGTCCTCATTCGACGCTCACCATGTCAATCGCAGTATAGAACCGTCGCGGACGCGGTTTGTTCCCGTCGACGGCCGGGTGGTCGTGAGCGGCGCCACCCGGTCGCCGCCCGACGACGGCGCGCGCGGCTCTGGTGCCCCCCTCTCCGCGTTCCTAACTTGTAGCAGCATGCGTAGGTGGGGGGCGGTGGTGAGGGTGGGGATGCCGCTGCTGCTCGCCGGCGCGTGCGGCCCGCGGTCGCTCGGACACGACCAGGACGGCGGCGGGGGCAACGTTGGCTCGGTGAGCCCCCCGAACATGTCGGCGCCCGCGATCTCCGGGGCGGGCGGCGCGGCGGGCGGTGCCAGCGGCGGCGGCAGTGTCGCCGTCGGCGGCCCGGGCGCGGGCGGCGCGGGCGTGGGGAGCACGGGCACCGGCGGCGCGCGGGGGCCGAATCCGCCCGCCTGCCCGCCGGTCGAGCCGGTGCTGCCCCCGAGCCCGCCGCACACGGCCCTCGGTCGGACCCCCACGCCGGCGCAGGGTTCGTGTCAGCGGCTCGGGTCGTCGTTCATCTTTCCGTTGCCCGGCCCGGCCACCCCCGGCAGCAACGCGCCGGGCCTGTTCGTCCGCTGCGCCAGCTTCGCCGTCGGCGCCGCCCAGCAGCTCGCCTTCAGCCCCGACGGACGCCTGGTCGCGCTGGTGCCGGAAGACGGCATCGTCCGGGTCGTCGAGATCGCGTCGCACATGATCGTCGCCACGCTGGCGCCGGTGCGCACGACGATCGACTTCGCCGCGTTCTCGCCCGACGGCCTGGCGATCGTGACGCTCGCCAGCGGCGCCCGCGAGGTGACGCTCTGGAGCGCGGCCGGCGCTTCCTTCGCGAAGACGTGGTCGGTGCAGCTGACCGGACATCGCTACCAGCCCCGCTTCGGCGGCGGCGGCCTGGCCGTCTCGCCCGACGGCCTGTCCGTGCTGGTCTCGGCCGGGCAGGAGACGTTCCTGCTCGGCGCCACGACGGGGGCCGTGCAGGCGGTCCGCCCCTCGAAGGGGGCGCTGCTGCGCCTCGCCTACGGCTGGGGCGGCCGCCGGATCGTCGTCGCGGACGCGCCGACCGCATCGGACTGCGCGCCAGCGCCCAGCGGCGGCACCGTCACGATCCTCGACGCCGGCACGCTGAGCGACGTCGCCCAGGTGGCGGATCTGGGCGGGAAGTTCGACCCGCGCGGCAACCTCGGGCTGGCGAACTTCGTGGCGTCGCCGACCGACGACCTGGTGCTGGTCCCCGGCAGCGTCGGCCAGCCGGCCGGCGTGCGCGCCTTTCGCCTCAGCGACGGAACGCCGGCGCCGTCGCCAGCCCTGAGCGCGCTGCCGTACGCGTTCATGCCGGACGGCACGCACGTCCTGCTGCGCGGAAGCGGCCAGCTGAGCGTCGCCAGCGCCGGCGACGGCTCCATCGCCGCCAGCATCGCCGACGACGGCTCGGCGCCGGTCGCGATCTCGCCCGACGGCCACAGCGTCGCCATCGGCGGCAGGGGGCCGCAGCTCCTCCGCGTCTGGAACGTCGGGGACGCCGCGCCCGCCGCGGTCTGCGCGGGCGACGATCCGGACGCGACGGCCCCGACCGTCCCGGGCGGCGCGTCGCTGAGCGCGGACGGCCAGACGATCGCGATCGGCGAGGGACCGCGCGCGCGGCTGTTTTCCACCGCGACGGGCACGCCGCTGCGGTCGTTCGATCTCGAGGACGCCAGTCAGGGCGCGCGCCTGTTGCTGTCGGCGAGCCCGCTCTACCTCGCGACGGGCCCCTCGTCGGCGAGCGCGTTCCCGACGGTGGTCTTCAACGTGAACAACAGCGGCCGCGTCGCGGACCTGCCGCCGCAGGGGACGCGCTGGGGCGATCTCGCGTTCTCGCCGGCCGAGGACCGGCTGTACGCGATCGGGCATGGGACGGACGCCGACCGCCTGTACGTCGCGACGCTCGGCACGCCCGGGCTGACCGCGGTCGCGACCCTCCAGGATTACACGTCGCTGCTCGGCTTCGCGCAGGGCTGCCCGGTCCTGTATCAGTCGTCGCGCGGCGCCTGGCGCGCCTGCGGCACCTGCGCCGATCCACCCGTCGGTGGGCCGGGCGGCTTCGCGGTGCTGTCGCCCGACGGCGGCCTGCTGGCCCGCAGCGCGCCCTTTCCCGGGCCGAACGTGACGCTGATGCCGATGCAGCCGGGGACGACGCAGGCGTGGACCTACGGGCCGAGTCCCGTCGACGTCCTGTACGGCCCGCTGCAGGAGATCCCGATCGCGATCGCGCGCGGGGGCGGGCGGGTCGTCACGACGAGCAGCCCGACCACCACCTGCTACCGCGGCCCCGGCCTCGAGGTGCGCGTCCACGACCAGACGAGCGGCACCGTCATGGACACGCTGCCGCCCGCGCCGACCGCGGTCGACGCGACCGTCCGTACGATCGCCTACGGCGCGCAGCTCTGGTGCAGCGTCTTTTGATCGGCGGCGCGGCGTAGCCGACGGCGTCGGGTCGGCTATAGTGGCGTCCCATGTCCACGTCCGCCCATTCCCCGACGACGCCGCCCACGAGCGTGCCGGGACGTTACGGCCCCTTCGGCGGCCGCTACGTCTCCGAGACGCTGATCCCCTCGCTCGACGAGCTGACGGCGGCGTGGGCGGCGGCGAACGCCGATCCGACCTTCGCGGAGGAGCTGTCGACGCTGCTGACCGACTACGTCGGGCGGCCGACGCCGCTCGGCTTCGCGGCGCGGCTGTCGGCCGACGTCGCCAAGGAGACGGGCCGGGCGGTGCGCATCTACCTCAAGCGCGAGGACCTCTGCCACACGGGCGCGCACAAGATCAACAACTGCATCGGCCAGGTGCTGCTGGCGCGGCGGATGGGCAAGACGCGCATCATCGCCGAGACCGGCGCCGGCCAGCACGGCGTCGCGACCGCCACCGTCTGCGCGCTGTTCGGCCTGCCGTGCGAGGTCTTCATGGGCGCCGTCGACGTCGAGCGCCAGGGGCTGAACGTCTTCCGCATGAAGCTGCTGGGCGCGAAGGTGCACGCCGTCAAGGACGGGACGTCGACGCTGAAGGACGCCATGAACGAGGCGCTGCGCGACTGGGTCACCAACGTGCGCAACACGCACTACGTGATCGGCTCGGTGGCCGGCCCGCACCCGTACCCGCTGCTGGTGCGCGAGCTGCAGGCGGTGATCGGGCGCGAGGCGCGCATGCAGATCCAGGAGGCGGAGGGGCGGCTGCCCGACGCGCTGGTGGCGTGCGTGGGCGGCGGCTCGAACGCCATGGGCCTCTTCCACGCCTTCGTGCCCGACGGCAGCGTCTCGCTCTACGGCGTCGAGGCGGCGGGCGACGGCATCGACACCCCCCGTCACGCGGCGACGCTGGCGCGCGGCCGGCTGGGCGTGCTGCACGGCGCGCGGTCGTACGTGCTGTGCGATCGCGAGGGGCAGATCGCGGAGGCGCACTCGATCTCGGCCGGGCTCGACTATCCGGGCGTCGGCCCCGAGCACTCGTACATGAAGGAGACCGGGCGGGCCAAATACCTGTCGGTCACCGACGACGAGGCGCTGGGGGGCTTCCAGCGCCTGGCGCGCACGGAAGGGATCCTGTGCGCGCTGGAGAGCGCGCACGCGATCGCGGCGCTGCCCAAGGTGACCGCCGGGTTGCCCGACGGCGCGGTCGTGATCGTCAACGTGTCGGGGCGCGGCGACAAGGACATGAACACGATCGCCAAGAAGCTGGGCGTGACCCTGTGAGCCGCCTCAAGGATTGCTTCGCGCGCGCGAAGGCGGGCAAGCGCGCGGCCCTGGTCATCTACCTGACCGGGCAGGATCCCGACGACGAGACCAGCCGGCGGCTGCTGTTCGCGGCGGCCGAGGCAGGCGCGGACGTCATCGAGCTGGGCGTCCCCTGGAGCGATCCGTCCGCCGACGGCAAGGCGATCCAGGCGGCGATCCACCGCGCGCTCGCGGCGGGCGGCGGCATGACCAAGTCGCTGGCGGCGTGCCGGGCGCTGCGCGCGAAATATCCCGACGTCGGCATCGTGCTGTTCGGCTACGCGAACCCGGTCGTCGTCATGGGCGCGGAGGCGTTCGCCAAGGCCGCGCACGACGCCGGCGCCGACGGCGTCCTGTGCGTCGACTATCCGGCTGACGAGGATATGGAGCTGACCACGGCGCTCGCCCGGCACGGGCTCGACTTCGTCCCGCTGCTGGCGCCGACGTCGACGCCGCCGCGCATCGACGTGGCGGCGAAGGCGGCGAGCGGCTTCATCTACTACGTGTCGCTGACCGGGATCACCGGCACGGCGCTGGCCGACATGGAGGAGCCCCGCGCCAAGGTCGCCGCCATCAAGACGCGCACCGGCGGCGAGCTTCCGGTCGCGGTCGGCTTCGGGATCAAGACGCCCGGCGCCGCGCGCGCGGTGGCCAGCTTCGCGGACGGCGTCGTCGTCGGCACCGCCGCCGTCGAGGTCGTCGCCAAGGCGGTCGCCGAGAAGCGCGATCCGGTCCCCGAGCTGGCGGCGTTCGTCCGCTCGCTGCGCGACGCCCTCGGCTGATCCGATCAGGTCCCCTCGCCCCGCGAAGCGGGGAGAGGGTTAGGGAGAGGGGCCGTCATCACGGACAGCGCCCGCTGTCCGGATTGACCGCCGCGTCGCCGTAGCACTGGCAGACGCCCGCGTCGGTGCACCGCCCGCGCAGTGACGAGATGATGGGGTTGTCGTTGCAGGTCTGGTCCTGGCCGGGCGTGCAGACCGCGCCGGCGCCGTCCGCGCCTGCGTCGGCGGGGCAGGGCGTGCCCTGCATGCAGCCGTTGTCGTTGCGGAAGTACCTCACCTGTCCGGCGAAGCAGTCGTAGGTCGTGGTGCAGCAGCCGTGGCAGTTACAGACATCGGTGTAGGTGCAACCCAGAGCCGCCGCGCAGGCGGAGCCGACGGTGGGCCGGCTCGCGGGACATGTGGTGATCGGCGCATCGCTCCCGGCGTCGGCTGCGCCCGCGCCGCCGCCGCCGAGCGCGCCGCCGCTGGCGCCGCCACTCGCGTTTCCGCCGGCGCCGCCGCCCGACGTTCCGGCAGCCGCATCGCCGAGCGTGCCGATCGAGCCGCCGGCGCCGCTCAACGCGCCTCGGCTCTTGCACGCCAGCGGTCCCAGGACGAAGGCCAGCGCGGCGACCAAGCAAGCCAATCTCATGCGACCAGCATAGGCCAACCGCCGCGCGGCGGCGCTGATGCCTACGTGGCCGACGACGGGATGCGTCCGACGCGGGTACGCAGATCGAGGACGATGCCCTGGCCCATCTCCGCCGCCATGCGCTCCAGGATGTCGGCGCGCAGCAGCGTCAGCTCGTGGGCCAGCGACGACGTCGACACGCGGATGAACAGCGTCGTGCCGACGAGGCGGTCGGGCATCGTGCGCGCGCGCAGCGCGGCGCCGATGATGCGCGTGTAGCAGTCGAACACACGGAATTCGAGGGCGCGCCCCGAGCCGCCGATGCGGCCCAGCACCTCGCTCACCAGATCCGCGCTGCGCGTCGGCGCCGGCGCCGAGGGGCGGTGCGGGCCGCGGGCCGGCCGATACGACCGGTGGGCGTGCAGCCGCGGGTCGGTGCGCATGAACTCAGAATACAGATCGCGCGTTGCGGATCGCAACTTCAAAACGGCGTTACATTCCGTCCATGCGAAAAAATATTTCGACGGAAAGCGCGCCCAAGGCGATCGGCCCGTACGCGCAGGCGGTGGTGGCGAGCGCCGGCACGCTGGTGTTCTGCTCCGGCCAGATCCCGCTCGATCCGAAGACCGGCGAGATGGTGGGCGCCGGCGACGTCCGCCTGCAGACCGAACGCGTGCTGGAGAACCTCGGCGCCGTGCTGGCGACGGCGGGCGCCTCGTTCGCGTCGGTCGTGAAGACGACGATTTACCTCGCCGATCTCCAGGACTTCGGCAACGTCAACGAGATCTACGCCCGCTATTTCGGGCAGGCGCTGCCCGCGCGCGCGACCGTTCAGGCGGCGGGCCTGCCCAGGGGCGCCCTCGTCGAGATCGACGCGATCGCCACCGTCGGCTGAACGTCGCTCGTGGCGGGCGCCGGCTCCGGCACGTCCGCGAAGGCCGCCTTCCAGTCGGCGAAGCGGCCGCCGGCGCGCGCGGCGCGGGCGGCGGCCCGCCCGGCGGCCATCCCGCCCTGCGCCAGCCGGTACTCGACCCAGGCCCACTTCGGCGACGTCGGCCGCAGCGTCACGCGGCCCGCCACCGCGGCGCGCAGGCGCGCCAGCTTGGCGTCCAGCACGTCGATCGATTCGAACGGCGCGCCGTCGAGCGGCGTGTTGCGCTTGGCCACGAACGGCGCGATGCCGAACACCAGCCGCCCCGCGATCCGCGCCAGCTCGACGCCGAAGCGCCCGAGCTCGTCGATGTCGTCAGTGGTCTCGCCGGGCAGGCCCAGCATCATGTACAGCTTCAGCTGCTTCATCCCGTGCGCGCGCGCCAGCTCCGCCGCGCGGATCAGGTGGCGCTCCTTGGTCTTGCGCTGGATCCGCTCGCGCATCGCCTCCGACGCGCCGTCGGACGCGGTGGTGAGCGTGCGGTAGCCGCCCCGCTTCAGGAGGCCGACGATCTCGTCGGTCAGGCGATCGGCGCGCAGGCTGGAGATGCCGACCTCGCGGCCGCCGTCGACGATGTGGCGCAGGATCTCCGGCAGGCCCGGGTGATCGGTGACGGCGGCGCCCACCAGGCCGACGCGGCGGGCGTCGGCTCCGTCGATGAGCGACTTCACCTTGGCGGGCGCGATCAGGCGCATGCCGCCGTTGGTCGATCGCCGCATCACGCAGTACGTGCAGCCGCGGTGGCAGCCGCGCTCCGGCTCGATCAGGAACATGTCGCGGAGCTCGGTGTGCGGCGTGCGAATGCGCGAGTACGCGGGCAGGCTGTCGTCGTGCGCGGCGGCGACGCGCGGCAGCTGCGCGCCGTGAATCGACGGGACGTAGAAGCCGGGGCGCTGCGCCAGGCCGGCGAGGAGCGCGGCCCGCTCGGGCTCGTCGCGCAGCGCGGCGCACAGCTCCGGCAGCGTCTGCTCGCTCTCGCCCATCAGGATGACGTCGGCGTAGGGCGCGGCCGGGATCGGGTTCGAGAACGTCAGCGGGCCGCCGATGACGACCAGCGGGATCCTGCCCGCGTGGCCGGCGCGCGCGGCGCGCTCGTCGGCGAACGCCGGGATGCCGGCCAGGTCCAGGCAGTCGACCAGGCCCGCCAGCTCCAGCTCGTACGCGAGCGAGAACGCGACGATCGAAAAGTCGCCGACCGGGCGCCCCGACTCGTAGGTGCGCAGCGGCTCGCGCGCGTCACGGGCGGCGCGCGCGTCGTCGGGCAGGAACGCGCGCTCGGCGCAGAAGTCGGGCAGCTCGTTCAGCAGGCGGTAGACGGTCTGGAACCCGAGCGACGACATGCCGACCGCGTACGGGCTCGGGTAGCAGAGGGCGATCGCGCGCGTCGCCTGCTTGTGAATCGTCCCGACCTCGTCGGCGAGACGGGCGGCGCGGACCGCGTCGAAACTTCCAGAGCGCAAGGGGGCGAAGTTTACCCGGAAACGACGGCATTGCCGCATTCCCGTGGTCTGCTTGGGGTACTCTCGTCGTATGGGAGCGGCGCGGACGGGCGGGTCGGTTGACGCGGTGGACAGGCGGCGCCGGGGTGGACATGTCCTCGTCGTCGCCGCGATTGCGTCGCTGGCCCTGGCGACCTCGGGCTGTTCCTTCTTCTTCGTGCGCAGACCGGACGAAGCAGGTGGCGGCGGATACGCACAGGCGAACTGCACCTCGAGCGCGGCGTTGCCGACCGTGGACCTGGTGATCGCGCTCCTTCAGGTGGTGCGGACGGTCTATGCGATCAGTCTGAAGGATTCGGACTACAACGGAATGGCGCTCAGCCGCTCGGCGGACATCAGCCTGGGCCTCACGATCGGCACGGTCTTCGCGACGTCCGCCGGATACGGGTACCACATCGTCAGTACCTGCCGGGAACTCGGCACGAACCCGAGCCCCTACAATCGCCGGACGCCGACGGCGACGCGCATACAGAGGAAGGCCGACGAGGACGCCGAGGAGGCCGCCGTGCAGGCGCGCATCAGGGCGAGGGCGGCCGCCGCGGCCACGGGGGCGCCTGCCGCGCCCGCGGAAGACGGCCCGACGGTGACACCCGCGCCCGCTGCGGGCGGAGCCGCCGGCGGCCCGTGAGCTGGCCGGCGCCGCTCCGCCCCTCGACACTCCCTCACCCTCGGGCCTTCGGCCCTCGACCTCTCCCAGATGGGAGAGGTGAAAGAACGATCATTCGGCGGCGTCGAGGCGGGTGGGGGCGGCGCCGTGGCCGGTCATCTGCAGGCGGTAGAGTCGGGCGTAGATGCCGCCCTGGGCGAGCAGGGCGTCGTGCGTCCCCTGCTCGGCGATGCGGCCGTGGTGGATGACGACGATGCGGGTGGCGCGCCGCACCGTCGACAGGCGGTGGGCGATGACGATCGACGTCCGGCCCCGCATCAGCTCGGCGATGCCGCGCTCGATCACGCGCTCGGTCTCCGGATCGACGCTGGCGGTCGCCTCGTCGAGGATCAGGATCTCCGGCTCGCGCGCCAGCGCCCGCGCGAACGCGACCAGCTGGCGCTCGCCCGCCGAGAAGTTCGCCCCGCGCTCGAGCACGGGCGCGTCGAGGCCTCCGGGGCGCGAGGCGATCACGCGATCGGCGCCGACGCGGCGGGCGGCGGCCATGATGCGGCCGTCGTCGATGGCCGGATCGCCGAGGCCGATGTTCCAGCGCAGCGTCCCGGCGAACATGAACACGTCCTGGCTGACCGCGACGATGCGGCGGCGCAGGGCGCGCGGGTCGATGGTCCGGATGTCGGCGCCGTCGATCCGGATCTCGCCGGCGCGGACGTCGTAGAGGCGCGGCAGCAGCTTGATCAGCGTCGACTTGCCGGCGCCGGTGGAGCCGACGATCGCCACCGTCTCGCCCTGGCGGATGGCGAGCGAGACGTCCGCCAGGACCGGCGCGTCGGGGCGGTAGGCGAAGCTGACGTTGCGGATGTCGATCAGCGGGGGGCCCTCACCCCGACCCTCTCCCGCAAGCGGGAGAGGGGGAGGGAGAGGAGAAAGAACCAATGCGTCGGGCTCCTTGGTGTCGAGGAGGGTGAAGACGCGTTCGGCGGCGGCCATGGCTTGCTGCATGACCGTGTACTTGGTCGACAGGTCGCGGATCGGCGTGAAGAACTTGCTCAGGTACTCGATGAACGCGACCACCACGCCGACGGTCAGCGTGCCGGCGACGATGCGGCTGCCGCCGTGCCACAGCAGGCCCGCGATGGCGATCGACCCGACCGCCTCCACGATCGAGTAGAGCGCGGCGTCGGCCGCGATGGCGCGCGAGTTCGCGCGCCGGTACTCGACGTTGATGACGTCGAAGTCGCGCCCGACCTTCGGCTCCTGCGCGAACGCCTGCACCACCTTCATGCCCGAGATGTGCTCCTGCAGGAAGGCGTTCATGCGCGCGAGCCGCACCCGGATGTCGCGGAACGCGTCGCGCACCCAGGTGCGGAAATAGGCGGCGATGGCGAACAGCACCGGCGCCGACCCGAGCGAGAACAGCGCCAGCCGCCAGTCGATGGCGAACATCGCCACCAGGATCATCGCCAGCCGGATCACGTCGCCGAGCAGGCTGACGATCCCCGACGCGAACATCTCGGACAGCGACTCGATGTCGTTGGTCAGGCGGGTCATCAGGCGCCCGACCGGCGTGCGATCGAAGAACGACGCCGACAGCGACATGACGTGGCGGTGCGTGCGCACGCGCAGGTCGTTCATGCCGAGCTGGCCGATCACCTGCGTGAAGTAGAGCTGCGCGAACGCCGCCGAGTACTGCCCCACCAGCGCCAGCAGGTACAGGAACCCGAGCCGGTCCAGGCCGGCCAGCCGCCCGACCGCGATGTGCTCGTCGATCGCCTTCTTGAGCAGGTAGGGCTGGGCGATCTCCAGCACCGCCACCACGGGCAGCAGCGCCGCCGCCAGCAGCAGCCGCCCCCGGTACGGCCAGACGAAGCCGAAGATCCGGCGCAGCAGCGTCCGGTCGAGCGCGTTGCCCAGCAGGTCTTCCGACGCCATCGCTACTCCACCGCCTCCTGCGCCAGCTGCTCGCGGTAGAGCGACGCGTAGATGCCGCCCGACGCCAGCAGCGCGCCGTGCGTGCCCGACTCGGCGACGCGGCCCCCCTCGAGCACCAGGATCTGGTCGGCGTCCTTCACCGCCGCTACCCGGTGCGAGATCAGGACCGACGTCCGCCCCGCCAGGATCGGCCGCAGCCGCGTCAGGATCGCGCGCTCGGTCTCGGCGTCGACCGACGACAGCGAGTCGTCGAGGATCAGGATCTGCGGATCGGCGGCCAGCGCGCGCGCCAGCGCCACCCGCTGCCGCTGCCCGCCCGACAGGGTGATGCCGCGCTCGCCCACCAGCGTGTCGTAGCCGTCGGGCAGCACCGCCACGTCGGGCGCCAGCCCGGCGGCTTCGGCGGCGCGCCGCACGCGCGCGTCGCGCGCCGCCGCGTCGATCGACTCGCGGATGCCGAACGCGATGTTGTCCGCCACCGTCGCCGAGAACAGGAACGCGTCCTGGGGCGCGTAGCCGATCAGCGCCCGCAGCTCGGCGAGCGGCATCTCCGTGACGTCGCGGCCGCCGATGCGCACCGCGCCCGGGCCGACCTCCTGCATGCGCAGCACGGCGTCGACCAGCGTGGTCTTGCCCGACCCGGTCCGCCCGACGATCGCCAGCGTCGCGCCCGCCGGCAGCGTGAACGACACGCCGTCCAGCAGCGGGCGCCCGTCGGCGGCGCCGTCGGCGAACACCGACAGGTCGCGCACCTCGATCGACGGCCTCGCGGGCGCGCCGTGGGCGCCCACGCCGTTCGGCGCGTCCGCGATCGCCGGCGCGGTGGTGAGAAGCTCGCGGACGCGCGCCCAGCCGGCCACGCCTCGCTGCCAGATGCCGATGATCCAGCCGAGCGCGAACGTCGGCCACGACAGCAGCACCAGGTAGCCGTTGAACGCCACCAGGCTGCCGACCGTCATCCGCCCGGCGATCACCTCGCGCCCGCCCGCCCACAGCACGATCAGCGTGCCGATGCCGCCCAGCATCGCGAACATCGGCATCAGCGCGCCGCGCGTCCTCACCAGCGTCAGGGCGCGGTGGAGGTACTCGTCGTTGACGGCGCGGAAGGCCTGCTGGCGCGACTCCTCCAGCGCGTAGTGCTTGATCACCGCGATCCCGGCCAGGTCCTCCTGGATCGCCGTCGACATCGTGCCGAGCTGCTCCTGGATGGCGCGGCTGGCCCGGTGGATGTGGCGGCTGGCCGCGCGCGCCGCGCCCAGCAGCAGCGGGTACGGGATCAACGCCAGCAGCGTCA
>DATBHU010000772.1:0-4197 GCA_036557265.1 Polyangia bacterium | reverse complement strand
CGCCGGCGCGCGCTCGCCGCCGAACGTCATCGCCAGCTCCGGCACCAGGCAGGTCATCACCCAGCGCTCGGGCTTGCCGAAGCGAGCGGCCGCCAGCTTCGACAGCTCCCCGAGCAACGTCTTCGCCCCGTCCGCGGGCGCCGCCGCGGACGTGAACACCTGGATCAGCGGCATCGCTTCAGATCGACTGCATGTACGAGATCAGATCGGAGATCTCGTTCGCGCTCAGCCCGGCCGTGTTGCCGTGCTTGTCGCCGCCGCAGGCCGCGTTGAACCGGTCGCCGAGCGTCGCCGCGCAGCCGTTGTGCATGAACGGGCCGCGGCTGCCGATCCCGACCAGCGACGGCACCTGGAACATGCCGCCCGTACCGACGTCGACGGTCGCGTTGTTGGTGAAGCGCGTCCCCGCGTGGCAGGTGGCGCAGGCGGCCCGCGTCGCGTCGTTGAACAGGGCCCGGCCGCGCTCGACCGCGGCGGGGTCGCCGGGCGCGGCCCGCGGCACGCGCGGCTGGCTGTCGATCCACGTCATCAGCGCGCCGATCTGGTCGGACGCCAGCTGCGGCCCCGACATCCGCTGCACGAACACGTCGTCCATCAGCTTCGTCATGTCGGTCTCCAGGCCGTCCCAGTGGAACGGTTCGGTGCCGCGCAGGCCGCCCGCGTGCAGCGACTGCGTGCGCCGCCGCCCCTGACAGGTGAAGTCCCAGACCCGGCCGTCGTCGTTCCCCTCGGCGTGGCATGACGCGCAGGCCAGGAACCCGCCCGCGTTCGAGTGGAAGATCAGGTGGCCGGTGTCGGCGCGGCTGGCGCCGAAGGTGATGCTGGAGTTGTCGGCCAGGTACAGCGCGGCCGGCTCGCGCGACTGCACGACCACGTTGCCGGCGCCGTCGAACGCGACGGCGATCGGCTGCCCGACGTCCTGTCGCACCGACGGAGGCTGGCTCTGGCCGTCGCAGCCGTTGGACGTCGTCGGCATGACGGCGCCGCTGGTGCCGCCGGCGCCGGTCGGCGCCGGCCCGCCGGTGACCACCGCGCCGACGACGCCGGGCGGGCAGGGCGCGTGCTTGCCGTCGGGCATGCAACCGACCTTGTCGTCCGTCATGCTGTCGACGTCCGACACGAACACGCGCGTCAGACCCTGCGAACCCGTCGGGCCGGACACGGCGTTCGTGCTGTTGCCGGCGGAGACGAAGGCGATCCGCTTCGCGTCGGGCGCGATCGCCATGTCGACCACCAGCGTCAGCCCGGCCAGGGCGGGCCCGCTGCGCACGCTGCCGTCGGGCGCCATCATCGTCACGGCGGGATGCACGATGCCGGTGCACGTGTCCGGGCCGCCGTAGCCGCCCACCACCGGTTGCACCTCCTCGCTGACGCCGCGCTGGTGCAGCATCATGACGCCGCTGCCGTCGGGCATCTCCAGCGTGCGCCACGCCGTGCTCGGCGTGTAGAGCTGGCCGCCGCGCGCCGAGACCCAGCGGAACCCGCCGGGCGTCGCGCGGCCCGACACGGTGCCGTCCGCCTCCACCGTCAGCAGCTGCGCCGACAGGAACCGGCTGACGCGCAGGCGCGGCCCGTCGACGACCACGTCGCGCAGGTCGCGGTCCAGCATCACCGTGCGGATGGCGGCGCCGCCCGCCGCCGGCAGGCTGACGAGCTCGCCGCCCGCGCAGGCGACGTGCACGAGATCGGACGCGGGGTCGTAGGCGACGCCGCGGGGCGCGGCGCAGACCGGGCGGCGCTGCAGCAGCGTGCCGCTGGCGGTGTCGATGCTGACCAGGGCGCCGCCGTGGCGAAGCGCGACGTGCGCCCGGCCGGCGGCGTCCACCACGACGCGGCCCGGTTCGTCGCCGGCGTTCAGGTTGATGGTCGTGGCGGTCTTCGCGGTCAGGTCGACGACGTAGACGGCGTCGCGATCGGGATCGGAGGCGACCGCGGTGTGGCCGTCCGCGAGCACGCGCAGCGTGCCGCCGCTGATGGCCGGGGGCGCGACCGGCGCCGTGACGGTCTGTCCGAACTGCGGCGGAAACGGCGAGAAGCCCGGGATCCCCGGGGGGACCGGCCCCGTCATCACGCCGCCCCCGTTGCTCTGTCCGCTGCAGAGAGGGCTGGGAGGAACGGGACCGATGTCGCCGCCCGTGCCGGTCGGGCCGACTTCCGGCGGGGTCCGCGAGCAGCTGGCGCTCGCCAGCGCCAGCACCGTGAGCGTCGAAGCGAGGAGCAGGCGGGCGGGCCGGGGCTGGATCGTCATGACGTCTGTGTCCTCCGCGGATCCTGTGTCAAAAGGTGCTCGATCCGCCACGAATTTTGGTCAAGAGACCGGCAATTTTCAGTTGTTGCCGCCGAAACGCGTCCAGGCGGAGCAACGATTGTGCCACGGCTTTGATCTCCGTCGGCGAAACAGAATCACGCGGTTAGGCGCCGCGGGTGTCGGGGCTGCAACGGATTGTCGGCCAGCGATGTCGTGGGTCCCGCCAACGCCTCAAAAAAACGAGGGTGTGGACCGCCCGTCTGTGTTACGAGGGGCCAATGTTCATGTCGAAGACGAACCTGATCGCGGTGATGTTGGTGCTGGGCACGGCGGCCGGCTGCGGGCGCCTGATGGGCGGCGGCGCGCCCAAGTCTGAGGATGACAAGACCATCTACGCGCTCGGGATGATCATCGGGAGGAACCTGACCGATTTCAACCTGACGCCGCGGGAGCTGGATCTGGTCAAGGCCGGCATGACCGACATGATTCAGAAGAAGAAGACGGCAGTCGACCTCGAGACCTACGGGCCGAAGGTCGACAAGCTGCACACGGACCGCCGGCAGGCGCGCGCGAAGCTCGAAAAGGAGCAGGGCGCGAAGGCGGTCGATGCGGCGGCGCGCGAGCCGGGCGCGGTGAAGTTGCCCTCGGGCGCGGTCATCCGCACCGTGAAGCCTGGGACGGGCCCGGCGCCGGCGCCGACCGATCGCGTGCAGGTCCACTACACCGGCAAGCTGACCGACGGGACGGTGTTCGACAGCTCGAAGAAGACCGGTCAGCCCGTGACGTTCCCGCTCAACGGCGTGATCAAGTGCTGGACCGAAGGCGTCGGGCACATGAAGGTGGGCGAGCAGGCGATGCTCACCTGCCCGTCCGACACCGCTTACGGCGACTTCGGCCAGGGCGGGAAGATTCCGGGCGGCGCGACGCTGGTGTTCGACATCGAGCTGATCTCGATCCCGAAGTAGTTGCGGAGGACCCCTCTCCCTAACCCTCTCCCCGCTTCGCGGGGCGAGGGGATCTGATCGGATCTCCCTTTCCCGTGGGGAGAGGGCCGGGGTGAGGGCCCCTCTCCCCGCTTCGCCTGCGGGTGAGGGATCTGATCAGGTCTGCCTCTCCCGCTTGCGGGAGAGGGGCGGGGCGAGGGCAGGCCTTGGGGGAGGCGTGGTCCGCCCCGGGAGGATCACGCCGTGTAGCGGGCGACCAGGATGGTGACGTCGTCGTCCCGCCGGGACGAGAACGCCGCCACGGCCGCGAGGATCGTGTCGCGCACGGCGGCGGGCGGCGCGGCGCCGTGCTCCTCGACCAGCGCGACCAGGCGATCGGCGCCGAAGCGCGCGCCCCCTTCGCCGGCCGCCTCGATCAGCCCGTCGGTGTAGAGCACCAGCAGATCGCCGGCCTCGAGGCGGGCCGCGCTGTCGACCGTGCCGGCGGTGATGTCGCGCTTGGCGCCGACCCAGGCGCCCGGCGTCGCGATGCGCTCGCAGCGCCCCGTGGCGGCGCGCCGGACCAGCATCTCCTCGTGCGCGCCCGCGAACGTCAGGCTGCCGTCGCGCCGGTAGCGGATCAGCGTCAGCGTCGCGTGCTCGCGCTGCCCGAGGCGCTCGCGCACGTTCTCGACCAGCATCGTGTTCAGCGCGAGCAGGATCTCGCGGGGCGCGGCGTCGGGCATCTTGCGCGCCAGCGCGCCGATCCCGCTCTGCATCATCAGCATCACCAGACCGGTGGGCAGGCCGTGGCCGGCGACGTCGCCGATGCCGATCCAGCAGCCGTCGTCGACGGGGACGACGTCGTAATAGTCGCCGCCGACCTCCGTGGCGGCCTGCATCGCCGCGGCGATCTCCAGGCCGGCGACCTTCACGTCGCGGGGAAGGATCGAGGTCTGGATGCGCGCGGCGATCTCCATCTCTTTCTCCAGCCGCTCGCGCTCGGCGACCTGCCGCCGGGTCGCT
>DATBHU010000771.1:0-3216 GCA_036557265.1 Polyangia bacterium | reverse complement strand
CGACGCTGGCGGCGGCTGATACGAAGAGAACCGCGAGCGCGCGGGTCATCTCGGCGCTCCGACGATGCTGTCGACCGGCGCGTCCACGGACCAGAACACGCTGCTCGCGCCGACGACGATCGACATCGCGGGGGCGCCCATCGGGCCGAAGGTCCACTCGAAGCCATCGGCCGGCGAAACGATGTGAGCGGTGCCGCCGGCGTCGCCGTAGTAGACGCGGGCGCCGCCGGTGGCGAGGCAGGTGCCGCGGATCGAATAGCCGTAGTTGAAGGCCATCCTGGCATTCTTGCCGTCGAGCCCGACCTTCATGATCGGGCCGTCGGGCGTCAGCCCGTCGAGTGACAGGACGTGCGTCCACATCGGATTCACCCAGTAGAGGTTCGTCGCGTCGACCGCGATGCTCGTCCCGGCGGCGGGGCTGGCGAACACCGCCGCGCCGCCGCCCGCGATGCCGATCTTGATGACCGAGTCGCCGCCGGTCCAGTAGACGCTGCCGGCGTCGACGGCGAGCGCGCCGCCGCTGCCCAGACCCGAGGCCAGCATCGCCGGTGTGCCGTCCAGGGACGCGAGCCTCATGACGGCGCCGCCCCTGGTCACCCAGAACACCCCCTCGCCCGCGCTGCTGACGGCGATCTGGCTGATCGCGTCCGTGCCCGACACGATCAGCGTCGGTTGCGTCCCGCCGGCCGGGAGGACGTAGATGTTGGTGGCCGCGCCGTTCGCGCCGTCGGACCAGTAGAGGTACCCGTTGTATGCCGCCACCCAGGCGTCGGTGCTCTTCACCCGCGCGCGCTGCGACGGGGCGGCGCGGCCGTCCTCGGGAATGCTCATCAGCGTCAGGGTGTCGCGATTCACCCAGTAGACGTTCCCGTCGAAGGCAAGGTTGCGCGGCCGCCCCGCGCTGGCGACGAGCGTGAACGGTCCCGAAGGGACGGAGGCGTCCCCGGCGCCGCCTCCGCCCGATCCGCCTTTTCCGGAGACGGGCGCGCCGCTGTCGACCACCTGAACGGGCTCGCTCTCCGGCAGCACCGGCACGCACGCCGCCAGCGTGGCCGCCGCCAGGAGGGAAACCGTGAGCGCGGTGCGCATCGTCGTCCGTTCTCCGAGAAGCAAGAGGCGTGCGCGCTACTTGCGCGGACGCGGGACGCCGTACGCGTCGAGGCGCGCGATCAGCGTGCTGCGCGCCATCCCGAGCACCTTCGCGGCGCGCGTCTGGCTGCCGGCGCATTCGGCCAGCACGCGCAGGATGCGCTCGCGCTCGTCGTCGTACACGCCCATCGGGGCGGTCGGGCGCGCCATGTCGGCCGGCGAAGGTGCCTGCGACGACGGCATCATCGACGCGGGGGAGAACCCGGGCGCGGGCGCCGGCGCCGCCGCCGCGAACGAGATCGCGTTCGCCGCCATGGTCTCGATCGGCAGGTGCTCGGGCAGGATCTCCGAGCCCTCGCACAGCAGCAGCGCGCGCTCGACGACGTTGCGCACCTCGCGCACGTTGCCGCGCCACGGGTACGACTCCAGCAGGCGCGCCGCCTCGGGCGAGACGTCGGGCGGCGCGCGATCGATCTCGCGCGCGAACTGCGCCACGAACGACCGCACCAGCGGCAGGATCTCGCTGCGCCGCTCGCGCAGCGGCGGCACGGTCAGCGTGATGCCATTCAGCCGGTAGTAGAGATCCTGCCGGAAGCGCCCGGCCCCGATCTCCACCTCCAGATCCCGGTGCGTGGCCGCGATGAAGCGCACGTCGATCGGGCGTGTCTTCACGCTGCCGACGCGCTGGACCTGGCGCGTCTGGATCACGCGCAGCAGCGTCGCCTGCAGCTTGGGCGGCATGTCGCCGATCTCGTCCAGGAAGACGGTGCCGCCGGGCGCGCTCTCCAGCAGCCCCGCCTTGGCCTCGGTGGCGCCGGTGAACGCGCCCTTCTCGTGCCCGAACAGCTCGCTCTCCAGCAGGCCCTCCGAGACGGCGGCGCAGTTGATGGCGACGAACGGCGCCTTCGCGCGCGGCGACATGCGGTGGATCTCCTGCGCCATGACGTCCTTGCCGACGCCGGTCTCGCCCAGGACGATGACGCTGATGGTGCCGCGCGCCGCGCTGGCCGCCAGGCCGTAGACCCGGCGCATGCGCGGATCCTCGACGACCACGCCGTCGACGGGCGGCGGCGTCTCCTTGCCGCGCAGCCGCTCGCTCGACCGCGCCACCAGCGCCTCCGGCGTCTGGCCGTCGCGCGGGTGGCAGGCGATGCCGGTGCGGGCGACGATGTTCTGCGCGCGCAGGCGGCCGGCCAGGTCGTTGGTGATCGCCGCTGTCAGCTCGGGCGGCGTCGCGGGCAGGAAGATCTCGTAGTCGCTCGGGCCGTAGAGGGCGAGCATGTCGGAGGTGCGCAGCGCCGGCGAGACGGTGTCCGCCACGGTGGCGGCGGCGTGGCTGCCCTCGACCGCCAGGCGGACGATCGCGAACGGCATCCGCGTCTCCGCCGCGCGCGCGCACTCCTCCTCGACGCGCGCCTCGAAGTGGGTGTGCGGCCAGACGCGGCGCGGGCGCGCCGCGACGCGCGTCTCCTGCACCATCAGGATCGTCGAGCCGATGGTCACCGCCTCGCCGGGCAGCACCGCCACCCGATCGCCGGCCGCCAGCCCGACGCCGCGCACCTTGGTGCCGTTGATGCTGCCGACGTCCTCGATCTCGAACAGGCCGCCGTCGTTGATGTGCAGGCGCGCGTGCGGGCGCGAGGCGAGCGGATCGTTGATGCGGATGTCGGCGTTGTCGCGGCCGATGGTCAGGGCGCCCGTCTTGGGCAGCGACTGCGCCAGGAACAGATCCGGGCCCATGATCAGAAGATGGAACGCGGCCGGCGGCAGCTGCAGGGGCGCGTCGAACAGCGTGGTTAGCGAACGCACGGATTCCAGCATGCCGCGGGGGAAAGCCAAGGCCGTGCCAGCGCGTGAGCGCGCGGCGGGATCGGCCGCTCTCCGATCCCTTCGGTCAAGTTGTCGGTCCGTCAGACGAGTTGTCGGGCGCGCGGCGTTCGAATGCGCAGTCTGCGCCGCCGGCGCGCCGTCCGGCGCGACGTTTCGTCTGGCGCGACGCTTGCTGAACGCCGACGAGTTGTCGCGCAGCTCGTCCGACGACTTGTCCGACGATCTGACCTGGGACCCTCAAAGGGTCCCAAACCCCCCGCGATGCGACTCCGGCGGCAAAGCCGCCTGCGTCGCCAC
>DATBHU010000770.1:0-9501 GCA_036557265.1 Polyangia bacterium | reverse complement strand
TCTCGCAAGGCCTGCCCTCACCCCGACCCTCGCCCGCCAAGCGGGAGAGGGAGAAAGAATCCAGATCCCCTCGCCCCGCGAAGCGAGGAGAGGGTTAGGGAGAGGGGCCTCCCACTTCAGAAAAGCTACTCGGGGACCTTCACGCCGGCGGCGCGGAAGATCTTGGTCGCGAGCCAGCGCGGGCTGACGTGGTACTGACCGGCCGCGACCAGCCTGCGCAGCGCCTCGACCCGCGATGGCGCGCTCATCGGCGCGTACGGCGCGCTGGGTGCCAGAGCGGTAGAACGGCGTGGGGAGGGGCGGTTGGTGTGGCTCATGCCCTACAACCTCGGCTGATGTGGAAGTTCACTTTAGCGACACATTCGCACCCGCCCCGCCATGTCGTTGACACGGGGTCGGAAGCGCCCGGCATCCGGACACTTGCGCCGGATGCCGCGCCCCGTCGCGATCGTGTCGGGCGCCGGAACTAGGCGGCGGCTTCGGCCGCCAGCTCGCCCAGGTTGTCGCGCAGCCGCCGCGTCGCCTCGCCGTGGATCTGGCAGACGCGCGACTCGGTCACGCCCAGCACCGCCCCGATCTCCTTCAGGTTCAGGTTGTCGCAGTAGTAGAGCGACAGCACCTGCTGCATCTTCTCCGGCAGCTCGCCGATGCCCGACACGAGGCGCTGCATCATCTCGCGACGCGACGCGATCTCGAACGGATCCTCGGCCGACTGGTCGCCCGTCCGCTCCAGCAGATCCGGCCCGGCGTCGTCGATGCCGACCACCGACGAACCGGACAGCTTCTGCTGGCGCGCGTACAGCTCGTCGACGCCGACCCCCAGGCGCTTGGCGATCTCCTCGTGGTCGGGCGTGCGTCCCAGCTGCGCCTCCAGGCGCCGGGTGGCGTCGCGCAGCTCGTTGGACAGCCGGCGCATGTCGCGCGACAGCGTGTCGCGCGAGCGGAGATCGTCGAGCATCGCGCCGCGAATGCGGAACTCCGCGAACGCCTCGAAGCGGTCGACGCGCTCCGGGTCGAAGCGCTCGGCGGCCTCCATCAACCCGATGACGCCCGACGAGATCAGGTCGTCGATCTCGACGTGCGCGGGGAGGCGGCGCGCGAGACGCCGCGCGACCTTCTCGATGTAGGGAAAGAACTTCGCCGCGTACTCGTTGCGGCGGGTGAGCAGATCCTTCTTCGCGTCGCGCTTCGCGGGCTTCTTCGCCTTCGCGAGAGAACGGTGAGGCGCCTTGCGCTTCGTCGTCGGCTTGGTCGTCGCCATGGCGAGTGCCCCTCAGCACGCCGCATGCCACGTTCATGGCGTGTCAGCGCCCGCGACGATCGGGCATTTCCTGATTCACACACATTGGCGACCGTCAGCCGATTGGCGGTCGCGCTCTCCTGACGCCGTCATCCTGATGACGGTCGCCAACATCGCTCACCGACGGATGTTGTACGAGAATATCGCTACGCGACGTTCCTCCGGCGCAGCTTCTCCACAAGTGTGTGACGACTCAGTCGCAGCAGGCGCGCGGCGCGGTCCTCGTTGCCGCCGGCGCGCCCGAGCGCCTCGCTGATCATACGGTCCTCGATCTCGCACAGCAGCACGGGCAGATCGACGCCGCGAAACGGCAGGTCGCGCGCGGCCTGCTCCAGATCGAGCACCTGTGGTCGCATGTGGGGCGGCAGATCCGTCACCGCCACCATGCGCGATCCGGCGATGACGATCGCGCGCTCGACGAGGTTCTGCAGCTCGCGCACGTTGCCCGGCCAGTCGTAGCCCGACAGCCGCTGCATGACGTCCGGCGCGAACCCGGGCACGGAGCGGTTCTCGCGGGCGTTCACCTCGCGCCGGAAGTGCTCGGCCAGCGCCGGGATGTCCTCGCGGCGCGCGCGCAGCGGCGGGATGTCGATCGACACCACGTCCAGCCGGTAATACAGATCCTCGCGCAGCCGCCCGTCGGTGAGCAGCTCGTCGACGTCGCACTGCGTGGCGGCGACGACGCGGACGTCGACGCGCACCGGCGCGCGGCCGCCGACCGGCGTCACCTCGTGATCCTGCAGGGCGCGCAGCAGCTTCCCTTGCAGCGCCCGCGGCATGCCGCCGATCTCGTCGAGGAACAGGGTGCCGCCGCTGGCGGCGACCAGACGGCCCGGGCGCGCCACCTCGGCGTCGCTGAAGGCGCCGCGCGCGTGCCCGAACAGCTCCGCCTCGGCGAGCGCGTCGGGAATGGCGGCCATGTTGACGGCCACGAACGGGCCGGTGCGCCGGCCGCTGGCGCCGTGAATCAGCCGCGCGATCACCTCCTTGCCGGTGCCGGTCTCGCCCCGGATCAGGACGCTGGCGTCGGTGTCGGAGATGCGGTCGACGTGCTCGAGCACCCGCCGCATCCCCGGGTGATCGCCGACGAGGGCGATGCCGGGCGTGGCGCGGCGCGAGGCGCGCCGCGAGGTGACCCTGGTGATCGCGTCGCGCAGCGCCGAGGTGTGGAACGGCTTGGAGACGACGTCGGCGGCGCCGGCGCGCAGCGCCTCGACCGCGCCCGCCACCGAGCCGTGCGCCGTCAGCGCCAGCGTCGTGACGGCCGGCCGGCAGGCGCTCGCCTTCATGATCACGGCCGCGCCCTCGTCGGCGGGCAGCCCCAGGTCGACGATCACCAGCGCGAAGCGGGACCGGCTGAGGCGGGCGATCGCGCCCGCCGCGCTCGTGTTCGCCGCCGCGTCGAACCCCATCGCGCGCACCACCCCGATCACCACGGCGGCGATGGCGGGTTCGTTGCCGACGACGAGGACCGACTTGCGCATTTCTCTCCCAGGCACATCGGCCGCCGGGTGCCCCGCTTGAGGGGCCGAGCTGTTGACAACTCCGCAACAGCGTTCAGGAAATCGCGCTACGGGTGGTGGGAAGCCGTGGCCTTACGGCCGCTTGCCGGCGTCCGGTGCCGTTTGCGATTGGGCGGCGGCCGGCGCCGGCCCCTCGGCCCGCGGGTACGAACCGAGCACCTTGAGCGTCTCGCACGACGCGCGCAGATCGGCGAGCGCCGCGGCGACCGCCTGGTCGCGCTCGTGGCCGTCGATGTCGACGAAGAAGACGTACTCCCACGGCCGGCGCCGCGACGGCCGGCTCTCGATCTTGCTCATGTTCAGGCCGCGCTCGGCGAAGGCGCCCAGCACCCGGTACAAGATCCCCGGCTCGTCGCGCGTCACCAGCAGCAGCGACGTCTTGTCGCGGCCGGTCGGCGTCGCCTGGTTGCGGCCGATGACCAGGAAGCGCGTCATGTTGTGGGCAAGATCCTCGATGTTCCGCCGCAGGACCACGAGGTCGTAGAGGCGGGCCGCGATCTCGGCGCCCACCGCGGCCCCGCGCGCGTCGTCGTGGGCCAGGCGCGCGCCGTCCGCGGTCGAGCGCGCCTCCACGATCGTCGCGCGCGGCAGGTGCGTCGCCAGCCAGCGCCGGGCCTGCCCGGCCGCCACCGGGATCGAGTAGACGCGTTCGATCTCGTTCAGCGTGACGCCGGCGCGCGCCAGCAGGCACATGTGGATCTCGAGGGCGATCTCGGCGCTGATCTTGAGGTCGCTCTCCAGGAACGTGTCGAAGGTGTGGATGATGCCGCCCTCGGTGGTGTTCTCGACGGGGACGACGCCGAAGTCGGCGCCGCCGCGCGCGACCTCCTCGAACACGCCCGGGATGGTGCCGATGGGCGTGGCGCGCGCGGACAGCCCGAACTGCTGCTTGACCGCCATGTGCGAGAACGTCCCCTCGGGCCCGAGGTAGGCGATGCGCACGCCCTTCTCCAGCGCCAGGCAGGCGCTGAAGATCTCCTGGAACACGGCGCGGATCGCCTCGGTCGGGAACGGGCCGGGGTTGGTGGCCGACAGCCGATCGGCGATCTGGCGCTCGCGCGAGGGGACGTAGAACGGGACCGCGAGGGCGCTCTTCAGCTCGGCGACCTGCCCGACCAGGCCGGCCCGCCGGTTGAGGAGCGCGAGGATGTCGTCGTCCGCGGCGTCGATGCGGGCGCGCAGCTCCGCCAGCTCTTTCTGAAGCTCCTCCGGCTGCTTGGCCATCGCCCGCGGAGCTTACTACACTGGCGTCATGCGGCTGGCGACGCTGCGGGACGGGACGCGCGACGGCGCGCTGATCGTCGTGGGGCGCGACGGGGATCGGTACGTGCGAGCTGGCGGCGCCCTGCCCACTCTGCAGGCCGCGCTCGACGACTGGGAGCGCGCCGCGCCCGCGCTGGCGGCGCTGGCGGCGACGCTGGATGGCGGCGGCGCCGCCGAGCCGCTCGACAGCGCGCGCCTGGGTCCGCCGCTGCCGCGCGCCTACGAGTGGATCGACGGCTCGGCGTTCCTCGAGCACGTGCGGCGCGTGCGGGCGGCGCGGGGGGCGTCGCCGCCGACGTCGCTCGAGACCGACCCGCTCGTCTACCAGGGGGGCTCGGGCGTGCTGCTCGGCCCGCGCGACGACATCCCGCTCGGCGATCCGGAGTGGGGGCTCGACTTCGAGAGCGAGGTGGCGGTGATCCTGGGCGACACGCCCCAGGGGACGCGCGCCGCCGACGCCCACCGCCACGTGCGCCTGGTGATGCTCGCCAACGACATCACGCTGCGCAAGCTGGTGCCCGAGGAGCTGGCGAAGGGGTTCGGCTTCTTCCAGTCGAAGCCCGCCACGGCGTTCTCGCCGTTCGCGGTGACGCCCGACGAGCTGGGCGGCGCCTGGCGCGACGGGCGGGCGCACGTGACCGTGCGGACCATCTACAACGGCGCGCTGGCCGGCGATCCCGACGCGGGCGCGATGCACTTCTCGTTCTTCGAGCTGATCGCGCACATCACGCGCACGCGCGCGTTCGCGGCCGGCACGATCCTGGGCAGCGGCACGGTGTCGAACGCCGATCGCGCCCGCGGCGTCTCGTGTCTGGTCGAGCGGCGCGCGCTGGAACAGATCGACGGCGGCCGCGCGATCACGCCGTTCATGGCGGCGGGCGACACGATCGCCATCGAGATGCGCGACGCCGCCGGGCGCGACGTCTGCGGCCGCATCGAACAGCGCGTGGTGCAGGTGAGATGATCCTGTACGACTACTGGCGCTCCAGCTCGGCGTGGCGCGTGCGCATCGCGCTGCACCTCAAGGGCGTCCCGTTCGAGCGCCGGGTCGTGAACCTGAGCCCGGACGCCGGCGAGCAGCACCGCGACGCCTTCGGCGCGCTCAACCCGTTGCGCCAGGTTCCCGTGTTCATCGGCGACGGAGACGACGCCCGCCCGCTCACGCAGTCGATGGCGATCATCGAGCTGCTCGAGGAGCAGTTCCCCCAGCCGCCGCTGCTGCCGGCCGATCCGTGGCGGCGGGCGCGGGCGCGGCAGCTGGCGGAGATGGTGAACGCCGGGACGCAGCCGCTGCAGAACCTGTCGGTGCTGCAACACCTGACGGCGACGGGCGGCGACGCGAACGCATGGGCCCGGCATTTCATCGCGCGCGGCCTGGCGGCGCTCGAAGCGGCAGCCTCTCAGGAAACTGAGGGGACGTTCCTGGTCGGTGACACGCCGACGCTGGCCGACCTCTATCTCGTGCCGCAGATGTACAACGCCCGCCGCTGGGCGGTGGATCTCGCGCCCTTTCCGACGCTCGTGCGCGTCGACGCCGCCTGCGCCGCCCTGCCAGCGTTCGCCGCCGCGCACCCGGACGAGCAATCCGATGCACGACCTCCGGTCTGAAAACCGCCGCGTCCGGCAAAATCCCGCTGATACGCTGGTGCGACTCATCCAGTGCGCCGCACCCGAGTCGTCCTCTTCGCGGTGGCGCTGCCGGCCCTGGCGCTCGCCGCGACCTGCACGCTGACGCCCAACATCCCGAACGCACGCGTGCTGTGCGATCCGGCGAAGCCGCAGTGCCCGCCGGGGTTCACGTGCGAGCGGATCATGCAGGCGTCGGTGCCGATCGGCGTCTGCTGCCAGTCGGCCGGCTGCAGCACCAACCTGACGCCGGGCCAGGTCATCGACATCGTCGACGCGGGCGTGTCGTCGGGACTGCTCGACGCCGGCGCGCGCGACGCCCCCGACGACCATCCGGGCGACGGCGGCGGGCCGGTGTGTGGCAACGGCAAGCTGGAGCTGAACGAGACCTGCGACCCGCCTTCCAGCTGCCCGACCAGCTGCCCGCGCATCGGCTGCGAGATCCAGACGCTGCAGGGGAGCGCCGCCGCGTGCAACGCGCGCTGTGTGAAGACGGGCGACCAGACCACCTGCGCCGGCGGCGATCAGTGCTGTCCGGCGAGCTGCACCGTCGCCAGCGATTCGGACTGCGCCTGCGTCTGCGGCAACGGCATGGTCGAGAGCGCCTGCGGCGAGACGTGCGATCCGCTAGCGAGCTGCCCGACCGCCTGCCCGCCCGTCGGCTGCATGCTGCGGCGGCTCGCCAACCCGGGCAGCTGCCAGGCCGAGTGCGTGAACGACGTCATGCAGACGGCGTGCGTGAGCGGCGACGGCTGCTGCCCCGCCGCCTGCAACGCCGCCAACGACAGCGACTGCACCACGATGTGCGGCAACGGCACCGTCGAGACCGGCGAGACCTGCGATCCGCCCGCGAGCTGCCCGACCGCCTGCCCGCCCATCGGCTGCACGCGCCGCAAGCTGACCGGCTCGGCGGCGGCCTGCACCGCGGCCTGCGTGGACGACGGCATGCAGACCACCTGCGCGGCGGGCGACAGCTGCTGCCCGCCCGGCTGCAACATCGGCAACGACGCCGACTGCTCGGTCGTGTGCGGCAACGGCGTCGTCGAGAGCGGCGAGACCTGCGACCCGCTCGCGACCTGCCCCACCAGCTGCGCGAACGCCGGCTGCATGCTGAAGAAGCTGGCCAACCCCGGCACCTGCCAGGCGCAGTGCGTGGCGAACGGCACCCAGACCGACTGCGTGGGCGGCGACGGCTGCTGCCCGCCCGGCTGCAACGCCAGCAACGACAACGACTGCCAGCCGAGCTGCGGCAACGGCGCGGTCGAGACCGGCGAGACCTGCGACCCGCCCTCGAGCTGCCCGACCGCCTGCCCGCCCATCGGCTGCCAGCGCCAGAAGCTGACCGGCTCGGCGACGACCTGCACCGCCCGCTGTGTCAACGACACCGTGCAGACCGCCTGCCAGGGCGGCGACAGCTGCTGCCCCACCGGCTGCAACAGCAGCAGCGACTCCGACTGCCAGTGCGTCTGCGGCAACGGCACCGTCGAGAGCGCCTGCCAGGAGACGTGCGATCCGATCGCCACCTGCCCGACGGCGTGCCCGGCGGTCGGCTGCCAGCTGCGGCGGCTGGTGAACCAGGGCACCTGTCAGGCCCGCTGCGTGAACGACGTGCTGAACACGATGTGCGTCGGCGGCGACGGCTGCTGCCCGCCCAGCTGCAACGCCACCAACGACAGCGACTGCCAGCCGGCCTGCGGCAACGGCGTCGTCGAGGCGGGCGAGACCTGCGACCCGCCCGGCAGCTGCCCGACCACCTGCCCGTGGTCGGGGTGCAACCGCAAGAAGCTGGTCGGCATGGCGGCGGCCTGCACCGCCGCCTGCGTCGACGACGGGACGCAGACGGCGTGCGCGAACGGCGACGGCTGCTGCCCGACCGCGTGCAACGCCAACACCGACAACAACTGCTCGCCCGTGTGCGGCAACGGCGTCATCGAGATGGGCGAGGTGTGCGACGGCAACTGCCCGCAGAGCTGCCCGAACGTCGGCTGCCAGAAGCGGACGCTGCAGGGGAGCGCGGCGGCGTGCACCGCCCAGTGCGTGAACACCACGACGATCACCACCTGCGGCAACGGCGACAGCTGCTGCCCGTCCGGCTGCAACACCACCAACGACGGCGACTGCAGCTGCGTGTGCGGCAACGGCGTCGTCGAGACGGCCTGCGGCGAGACGTGCGACCCGCTGGCCAGCTGCCCGACGTCGTGCCCGCCGGTCGGCTGCCAGCTGCGCGCGCTGCAGGGAACCGGCTGCGGCGCCGCGTGCGTCAACACCACGACCGTCACCGCCTGCACGAACGGCGACGGCTGCTGCCCGTCCGGCTGCAACGCCAACACCGACAACAACTGCCAGCCCGTGTGCGGCAACGGCGTCATCGAGCCGAACGAGACCTGCGATCCGCCGTCGACCAGCTGCCAGCCCCAGTTCGACATGTGCGTCGGCGACAAGAACACCATCCGCACGCGCAGCGGCTCGGTGGCGAACTGCACGTTCCAGTGCACGAGCGCGATCCGGACGTGCAGCGGCACCAGCGACGGCTTCTGCCCCAGCTCCTGCACGCCGTGCGTGGGCGCCTGCGCCGGCGGTCAGGACATCGATTGCAAGCTGGCCAACGGCGACGCGTGCACGAACGACACGCAGTGTCCGGGGGCGTGCATCGACGGCCACTGCTGCGCCTCGACGTGCGCGTCCTGCTTCCAGTGCACGGGCGCGAACGGCGCCTGCGTGCCGGTCGCGCAGTACAGCGAGGACAACGTCCCCGCCGGCGCCTGCGCCGGCGCCAGCTCGTGCGACGGCAACGGAAACTGCCGGAGCGACAACGGCCAGGGCTGCACCGGCGCGGGCTCGACCTGCGCGTCCGGCTTCTGCGCCGACGGCGTCTGCTGCGCGTCGGCGTGCGCGGGCGGCTGCGACAGCTGCACCGGCGCGGGCGGCACCTGCGTCGTCAGCGGCGCGGGCGCGGCCGGATCGCCCAGCTGCTCGCCCTACCTCTGCAACGGCAGCAGCGGCGCCTGCCCGACGTCGTGCACGATGACCTCCCAGTGCGTGGCCGGCCTCTTCTGCATCGGCGGCATCTGCCAGAAAAAGCCGCAGGGAACAGCCTGCGGCTCGAACGGCGAGTGCGCGAACAACAATTGCGTCGACGGCTACTGCTGCAACACCGCCTGCAACGGCGTCTGCGAGTACTGCGGCCGCGCGAGCGCGCCAGGGACTTGCGGGCCCGCGCCGCTCGGCTTCGATCCCAAGGCGCCCGGCTGCGGCGCCTACGAGTGCAACGGCACCGCCACCACCAGCTGCCCGCCCGCGAGCTGCGGCGACAACAACAACTGCCGATCCGGCTTCACCTGCCAGAGCGGCAGCTGCCAGACCTGCCACCAGACGGGCGGCGTCTGCTCGCAGGGGAACCAGAACATCTGCTGCAGCGGCGTCTGCTTCAACTTCCAGTGCGACTAGCAGCGTGGGCGCCGCGCGCTCAGCGCCGCGCCCGCGCCGACTGAAAGGATCTTCAAAAATTCGTCGCTCTGATATTCTGGTGGCGCCCGTGCACCGCTCCCTGTCGATCGGCCTCGCTCTCCTGCTCGCCAGCGCCGGGATCGCCCGCGCCGACGACGCCGCCGGCGGCGGCGAGGACAAGCGCCCGAACACGGCGCTGGCGGCCTGCGCGTCCGGCGACGTCAACAAGGGGATCGCCATCCTCGGCGAGCTCTACGCGGAGACGCGCAACCCCGCCTACGTCTTCAACCAGGGGCGCTGCTACCAGAAGAACAACAAGCTCGAAGAGGCGCGCGGCGCCTT
>DATBHU010000769.1:0-3325 GCA_036557265.1 Polyangia bacterium | reverse complement strand
CGCGTCCGCCCGTGCTGACCGTTCCCGCGGCGCCCTGGTTGCTGCCGGCGGCGCCCTGGTTGCTGCCTGCGGCGCCCTGGTTGCTGCCCGCGGCGCCCTGCGTGCTGCCTGCGGCGCCCTGGTTGCTGCCCGCGGCGCCCGAGTTGTCGCCCGCGGTGCCTGGGTTGGTGGTGCCGCCGCTGCCCGAGCTGTTGCCCGCGGTGCCTGGGTTGGTGGTGCCGCCGCTACCCGAGTCGTTGCCGCCGGCGCCGGTCGTGCCGGCCGACCCCGTCGTGTTGCCAGCGCCGCTCGAACCGGCGGTGCCCGACACGCCAGGTCCGCTTTGCGCGCACGCGCCCGCTAGAAACGACGCACCCAAACACGCGAGTAAGAACTTTTTCACGTGGTCCTCCCGGTCAGACCGAATTTTGAAAGATCACTTCCAGAGCCGATTCGCGCGTACGCTAACAGTCTCGACGTCCATGTAAAGAGCAATTGAGCCGAAATACGAATAACGATTTTTCGCGGCATTTTTCGAGATCAAAAGCCCCAGCTGCGGGAATGGGGTACATCAGTTTTCGACCGCTTCGACGGTGCGTCCGGCTCGCCTGCGCGCTCGTCGTCATCGGCGGCGCCGGCTGCGGCACGGCCTCTCCGCGCGGCGCGCCGAGCGCTCTCGCGCCGCCGGCCGCGCCCGCGCCGGCGCCGCCCATGTCGCCGGACGAGGTGGCGCTGCCGCTCGACGCGCGCGGCGCCTACTTTGGTGACGACGGGCACGATTTCGCGGCGCTGGCGGTCGTCGGCGGTCGGCCGATCCTGTTCACCCCGCGCGGCCTGTTCGCGATCCGGCTCCGGCGCGCCCCCGACGGTGGATTTGCCGTGCGGGTGCCGCCGCCGCCGGAGGGCGTCGATCCGCTGCCGCCGTCGCTGTCGTTGCGGGCGCCGCGCGCGGGCGACGATCGCTGGGCGCTCGGTCCCTGGCGGCAGTGGCGCGACGCGCGCGCGACGCGCCTGCTGGACGCGGCCAACACGCGGCGGCTGGAGCGCGTCAGCGACGGCCTGATCAGCACGATGGCCGAGATTCGCCGACACACTCACCTCGCGCGCGATCGCCCCGCGCAAGAGCTTCAGGAGATCGGGTGCTGCATCGACCCGAAGGTCCTGCGCGGCTGGGGCGGGCCGCTCGGCGTCGTTCTCACCGAGCTCGGCGGGCTGCTGGATTCGCTGGAGCGCGGGATCGCGCCGTCGGAGCGGGCCCGCTTCGCGGGATACCGGCGCGCGCTGGCGCAGGCGTCCCGCCCGGGCGCGACGCTGTGGCCGGCCCGCGATGACGACTTCCTGATCGAGCTCGCCGTCCGTCTCTTTCGCTCGCAGGACGAGATCGTCATTCGCGACGGCGCGCTGATGTCGATCATCTCGCGCGACGTCAGCCCGCGGCGTGACTGCCAGCTCGGGATCGTGGTGCCCGAGCCGACCGAGAATCGTTCGCACCCGCCGGTCCTGTCGGCGGCGCCCGCCCCGGGCAAGATCGCGGCGGTCTCGGTCCTGTTCGTCGCGCTCGAGCAGGGGCCGCCCGACGGGTGCACGCAGGCGCCCGCCGACCTGCCCGCGCGCCCGCCCTCCGGCAGCTTCCCGTTCCGGCTGTTTCAGGACGCGAGCGGCCGGCTCGTCGGCGCGCACGTCGTCGGCTACTTGGCGAGCACGCTGTTCGTCGAGGCGGGCCTGAACGGCCTCGCGCTCGAGACGCTGTTGCGCGAGAACGACCTAATTCGGAACCCTTGAAGGGTTCCGAACCTCCCGCGATGAGCTGCGGCCAGCAAAGCTGGCCTTCGCTGCACGCGATCCTGGCGCTCTCGCGCCAGGCCGAATAGCGCTCAGTTCTTCGCGCCGACGACGCCGACGATCTGAGTCGCGAAGGTCTGCGCGCTGCTGTACGTCCCGCGCATCCAGAGCAGCGCCGTGTGGCTCGCGTCCCACTTCGGTACGATGGGACGGAGGTTGTCCATCGTCGACCGTGCCGTCAGCTGCGTCCAGGTGAAGGTCGCGCCGTTGTCGCAGGTGGTCCCGCGCCAGATCTCGTGCTTGCCGCCGCTCGTCATCGTGGTGTCGTCGCGCGGATCGTACGGCGTCGAGATGTAGATCGTGTGCGGGTCGTCGGGATCCAGCGCGCCGAGCCCCGTGTAGTCCTCCTCGGACGCGTACAGCTTCGCGCCAGCCTTCACGAGATAGGTGGCCTTCCACGAGGTGCCGTCGTAGCGGAAGTAAAACATGCGCTTGTCGGGATCGGAGGGCGTCGAGGTGCATGTGGAGCTGGTCGGTGCGCCCACCCGTCCCTGGCCGAGGACGGCGATGGTGCCGTCCCCGTACCGCACGATGTCGTGGTCCCACATCCGGCAGATCTGCATGCCGTTGACCGTCGAGCCGGTCTTGAAGACCGGGGTGTACATGTTGATGTCCACCGAGTTGGTGGTCGTGGAGCTCGCGTCCATCAGCGACGGATCCTTGACGGTGCCGGTGGAGTTGTAGACCTTTCCGCCCGAGATGTAGCCGTGGTAGAGGCTGGTGTCGAAGTCGCGCGGGTGGGCCTCGGTCCCGACGAAGTCGATGCGGTCGGTGTTGTTGCCCCAGTACTTGAAGTAGCCGGCCACGTACCCTTTCTGCATGGTGCTCATCAAGCGCCCGTAGTAGGTGAAGTTCGCGCCGTTGTCGGTCGAGGACAGCACGGCAGGGTCCGTGCCCACCGAGCGCTCCATGCTGTAGATCGTGGTGCCGATGTACCAAGGGTTCGAATACGTCACCAGGTTCGTGGTGCCGCTCGGCCCCCACGGGCAGCCCCACGGCGTCCAGTCGATGGTCTTTTCCGCGGACCAGCTGGTGCCGTTGAAGATGCTGGTGCGGCTGAGACAGTCGATGCGGTGGCTGGACCACATCGCCAAGTACTGGCCGTCGGGCCGGATCAGCAGCGCCGGCGAGTTGTGATCGTCGACGTTGTTCGTCGAGAGGTCGGAGGTGAGCGTGAACCGCTTGCCCATGTTGGTCGCGAGGTCGTAGACGACCGCCTCGGTCTGGCCGTTGCGGCTGCCGCCGCTCGCCTCGGTGGCGATGATCAGCTTGTTCTTGGCGGTGTCGACGACGGCGCGTTCGTCCTGGTACCAGCACCAGCCGCCGTTGTCGTTGAAGGTGATGAGCGGCGCGAACGTGGAGTTGGCGGCGGTCCCGACCGTGATGTTCGGCGGCCCGCAGGTCGTCGCGCCTCCGGTTCCGCTGCCGCCCGTGCCGCTGCCGGCCGTGCCGCCGGTGCCGGTCGTGCCGCCGCGCCCGCCGGTGCCGGTTCCGCTGCCGCCCG
>DATBHU010000768.1:0-4337 GCA_036557265.1 Polyangia bacterium | reverse complement strand
GTCATCTTGTCGTTCGTCTCGCGGAGACGGCCCGACAAGGTGCGCACGAACGACCACAGCAGATCGTAGGCCAGGTCGCGATCGACGAAGAGGAGGTCTTCCAGGTCTTCCTTGCGGATGACGAACAGGCGGCAGGCCTCGTGGGCCCGGGCGTCCGCGCTGCGCGGGAAGTCGTCGATGAGCGCCATCTCCCCGAAGTGCGTGCCCGCGCGCAGCACGGCCAGCGCCTCCTCGCCCATCCCCGGCACCTGGCGGCTGATGCGAACGGCCCCCTCGAGAATGAGGTACATCTTGTCGCCCTGGGCGCCCTCCTTGAAGATCACCGCGCCGAGGCCGTAGTCCTCCTCGATGCCGAGGTTCGCGATCCGGCGCAGGTAGGACGGCTGCAGCGCCGAGAACAGGCTGATCTTCGACAGCAGCTCGACCGCCTTCTCGGGCGGGATGGTCGAGCGCGCCGACGGCGCCGCGGGCGCTTCGGGCGCCGCCGCCTCGCCGGACCCCACGGGCGCGGCCCCGCCCACGCTCGACGCCTCGGTCAGCTCGAACTCGGTGCTGTCGGCTTCGCTGGCGTTTCCGCTCGGTGCGCCGGGCTCTTCGCTCATTCGTCGCGATTATGCCGTCATTGACCGCGGAAGACCAATCCGCGAGGCCCAGCCGCGGCGCGCTACGCGAGCGCGGCCCGTGGCTGGCGGCGGCGCCGTCGCGTACTCTGAGACATCGTGCAAGACGCGCCTGACGAGCTGCCCCGCCAACCCGACCGCGCGCTCGCGGCGGCGGAGACGCTGGCCCGCTGGCTGGACCACCGCTTCGTCGATCCGCTGCTCGGCCTGCTGCTCCCGGGCATCGGCGATCTGCTCGGCTCCGCGCTCGGGCTCTACCCGGTCCTGCTCGCCTGGCAGCGCCGCGCCCCGAAGGCGCTGCTCGCGCGCATGCTGCTCAACCTGGCCGCCGACGCCGCGGGCGGCGCGATCCCGGTGATCGGCGACCTGTGGGATTTTCTGTTCCGCGCGCACGCCCGCAACCTGCAGCTGCTGCGCGCCCGCGCCGACGGCGTCGCGGTGCGGGGGCACTGGAGCGACACGCTGGTGGTCGGGGCCGCCCTCATGCTGTTCGTCGCGGCGCTGGCGCTGCCGGTGCTGGCGGTCGCCTGGATCTGGCACGCGGTGGCGGCGCGGTGAGGCGCGGCGCAGGCCGCCGCTCGCAAGGTCTGCCCTCAACCGGCCCTCTCCCGCAAGCGGGAGAGGAAGGAAGATCCTTCTCCGGGGACGAACTTCAGTGGGCGAGGAAGCGTTCGGCGTCGATGGCGGCCATGCAGCCGGTGCCGGCCGCGGTGACGGCCTGGCGGTAGACGTGGTCCGCGACGTCGCCGCAGGCGAACACGCCGGCGATCTTGGTGGCCGTCGAACCGGGCTTGGTCTTGATGTAGCCCGCCGCGTCCATGTCGAGCAGGCCCCGGAACAGCTTCGAGTTCGGCTCGTGGCCGATCGCGACGAACACCCCGCCCGCCGCCAGCTCGCGGGTCGCGTTGTCGCGCGTGTCGCGCAGGCGCACGCCCGTCACGCCGGGCTTCGGCAGCTCGCCCAGGATCTCGTCGACCACCGCGTTGGTGACCAGCTCGATCTTCGGGTTGCGGCGCGCGCGGTCGAGCATGATCTTCGAGGCCCGGAACTCGTCGCGCCGGTGGACGATGGTCACCTTCGGCGAGAAGCGGGTCAGGAACGTCGCCTCCTCCATCGCCGTGTCACCGCCGCCCACGACGACCAGGTCGCGCCCCTTGAACAGCGCGCCGTCGCACGTCGCGCAGGCCGACACGCCGTACTTCTGGAACTTGTCCTCCGACGGGATGCCGAGCCACTTCGCCGACGCGCCGGTGGCGATGATCAGCGTCTCCGCCACCAGCTCGCCCTCGGTGGAGGTGACACGGAACGGGCGATCGTTCAGATCCACCGCCGTCACGTCCGCCGTCATCACGGTGGTGCCGAAGCGCTCCGCCTGCGCCTTGAACAGCTCCATCAGCGCGGGGCCTTCGATCCCTTTCGGGAACCCCGGATAGTTCTCCACCTCGGTGGTGATCATCAGCTGCCCACCCGGGATGGTGAACGGCTCGATCGCGGCGCCGCCGCCCTCGAACACGACTGGTTCGAGGTTGGCGCGCGCCGCGTAGATGGCGGCGGTGTAGCCGGCGGGGCCGGAACCGATGATGGCGACCTTGGTGCGAGGAGGGAGGGGCATGTGTCGAAGTCCTTGGGTTGTTTATTTAGATGACCGACCGTTGGCAATAGGTTTCGAGCGCGGCCGGCGCAACCAGACGCCCGACTTGCCGCCGCGTTTTTCCTCCAGCCGCACGCCCCGAATCTCGACGCCCCGCTCCGCGCCCTTGACCATGTCGTAGACCGTCAGTGCGGCCACTGACGCCGCGACCATCGCCTCCATCTCGACGCCCGTGCGATCGAAGGCGCGCGCCCGCGCGGCGATGCGCACGCCGGGCAGGGCGCGATCGGCGCGAAGCTCGACGTCGCAGCCGACCAGACGGATGGGATGGCAGAGCGGGATCAGGTCAGCCGTGCGCTTGGCGGCCATCAGCCCAGCCAGGCGCGCCACCGCGAGCACGTCGCCCTTGCCGCGCGCGCCCACCGCCCGCTCCACAAGCCGCAAGGTCGCGGCTTGCATGCGAACCTCGGCCGAGGCGGCCGCCTCGCGCAGCGTCTCCGGCTTGAGCCCGACGTCGACCATACGCGCCCGACCACGCGCATCCGTATGCGAGAGCTTCGCCCTTTCGGCCACGTCGGCGCGCATGATAGCGCGCGGGGAACGCGAATCGCGTAAACCTGCGTGATTGCGCGACAACCCCGGGCCGAATAGCATCGCGCCCTCCCCGCCATGACCCTCCCTTCGCTGGACAGCCTGAGCGAGCGCCGGCTCACCGCGCTCGTCATCCTGTTCGGCCTGCTGCTCTACATCCCGTTCGCCGGCTCGTACGGGCTCCACGACCCGTGGGAGACGCACTACTCCGAGGTCGCCCGCCAGATGGCCGTGCGCGGCGACTACATCAGCCTGTGGTGGCCGGGCGCGCCGATCGACCCCGACCACTTCTGGTCGAAGCCGGTGCTGTCGTTCTGGATCATGAGCCTGTCGATGATGATGTTCGGGCTCGGACATCCGCCGTCCGGGACGATGGCGCTGTCGACGCGCGCCGAGTGGGCGACCCGCCTGCCGTTCTGCCTGTTCGGCGTGCTCGGCATCTACGCCGTCTACCTGTGCGTGTCACGGTTCGTCAGCCGGCGCGCCGGGGTGATCGCCGCGGTGGTGACCGCCACCTGTCCGCTCTACGCGCTGGTGGCGCGCCAGGCCATGACGGACATGGCGTTCGTCGGGCCGATGACCATGGCGCTGGCGCTGGGGGCGCTGGCGCTGTTCGACGACGAGGACACGCCGCTGCGGCGCCGCGAGGCGCGCCTCGGCCGGCGCAAGATCACCTGGCCGGACCACCCGCTGTTCTATCTGGCGGCCGGGCTGTTCGTGATCGTGACGCTGCCGCAGCTGGTGATCGACTCCCTGCAGCTGCAGTGGTCGTTCAGCCTCGGCAGCTACCGCGTGACGATCCCGGGCGTGGTCGTGATGCTCCCGTACATCGCCGGCTTCATCGCGTTCTTCGCGCTGATCATCCGCGTCCGCTACAAGGCGCCGCTCTACCTCAACATCGCGGCCACGCTGTGCGGCCTGGCGACGCTGGCCAAGGGGATCGCCGGGCTCGGGCTGCCGGTGCTGGTGTTCCTCTGTTTCCTGGCGTTCACCTGGAACTGGCGGCGCCTGAACCGCGCCCAGCTGGGCTTCGCGATCCTGCTCGCGTTCGTCACCTGCGCGGTGGTGGCGATCCCCTGGCACCACGCGATGCTGGTGCGCCACGGGCGCGCGTTCTGGGACGAGCTCTACGGTGACAACCACTGGCGGCGCCTGGTGGTCGGACGGCACGGCGATCGCGGCACGTTCGAGTACTTCGTGCGCGAGCTCGGCTACGCCGTGCTGCCCTGGATCGCGATCGTGCCGGCCGCCATCGCGGCCGCGGTCATGCGCCGGGTCCGGCGCGGCTCAGGTCCGGGCGCCGACGCGGCCGCGGCGCGCCGGCAGGGCATCTTCTGGTTCGGCGCGATCTGGTTCGTCGCCGGCTACGGGCTGGTGTCGCTGTCCGTCACGAAGTTCCACCACTACATCCTGCCGGCCGTGCCGGGGCTGGCGATCGCGGTCGGCTGCTTCCTCGACGATCTCCTCACGCGCCGGGACGGCCGCGCCGGCGCCGCGGCCGCCGCCGTCGGCATCCCGCTGCTGGCGCTGGTGGT
>DATBHU010000767.1:0-11163 GCA_036557265.1 Polyangia bacterium | reverse complement strand
GGCGGCAAGCCGCCGCGCCAGCCCGCGCGTCGCGCCGACTGGAACGCGATCGGATCGCGCCCGCTGTGGGCCGGGAGCCCCGTCCTCGACGGAGAACAGTCGCCGCTGCTCGCAGGGGCTGGGGATGATCCCGATGGTGTTTCTGCGGTCCACCCCTAGCTTGGGGTAGGCGGGTCTGACGGTCGTGGCCCGAAGGGCACGATCGCAACAAGGAGCCCGGCCAAGGGGACGAACACCAATTGTCTCAGCCGCTGCAAAAAGACCAGAGCAATTCCGGTGGCGGGTCCGATTCCGAGGGCGGCCGCGACCAGCGCGCTGGCGCCTTCCTGAAGGCCGATCTGGCCGGGGACGAAGGTCCCGATCACCGACAGCCCGATCGGGATGGCGATGAAGATCAGCGTGCCGAGCAGGCCGACGCGCGCGCCCAGGATCTGCAGCCCCGCGTAGATCTCCGCCGCCAGCAAGAGGCGCGCGCACAGGTGCAGCGCCAGGCCGCTCGCGATCGGCGCGCGCGCGCCGGTCAGCAGGGCGCGCAGGCCGCGGTCGACGGGATGGCCGTCGTCGGCGGTCGATCCTTCGCCCGACGCGCGCTCGGCGGGCGCGGGCGGCATGCCGAACACGACCAGGGCCCAGCGCAGCTTGCCCACCAGGCGACCGCGCGCGGCCCCCACCGCGACGGCGGCGACGGCGAGCGCGATCGCGCCGGCGCTGATCAGCGCGGCGGCTTCGTAGCCGGGCGGGACGCCGGGGACGCGGCGCGCGGCCAGCGCCGCGACGACGAGGATCGGGATGCCGGCGGCCAGGAACAGCAGGCGATCGACGACCAGCGCCGCCAGGCCGGGCGTCCGCTCGGCGCGCGGCAGCCAGAGCAGGCGGGCCGCCTCGCCCAGCCCGAAGAACGGCAGCAGCGCGTTGATGCCCGAGGCCGCGAAGCGGCTGGTGACCGTCGCGCCCCACGACGGCTGCCGCCAGCGCGGGAACAGCTTCCGCCAGGGGACGGCGGCGACCGCGGTCCCGGCGGCGTAGGCGGCGAACATCCAGACGATGTTGCCGCCCACCTGCGACAGCGCCTTGCGAATCGCGCCGACGCCGGTCCACTTCACGCCGATCGCGACGGCGGCGAATCCGACCACCACGCCGGCGATCCGCAAGACCAACCTCTTTCTGTGGCGCATCACCATGCAACCTAGGCACGCGGCGCGCGGAACGCGCGAGGATACGCACCCGCCCAACGAACACGCGCGCACGCGGCTGCTCTACCTGCAGCCGTCGTCGACGTTCGGCGGCGCCGAGCGGCAGGCGTCGATCGCGGTGCCGCTGCTGGCGACGCAGGGCTTCGACGTCACCACGATGCTGGGACCGAGCACCGCCGGCCTCGACTGGCTGCGTGACTACGGCGTCGACGATCTGATCCACACCCGCGACTTTCCCGGCGGCTGGCGCAAGCCGCGCGGGCTGGAGCGGCTGGCGCTGCCCGCGCGCTACCTGCGCTGCGTGCGGCGCATCGAGGCGGCCGTCCAGCGCATCGCCGTGCAGCGCCGCATCGACATCATCTACGCCGCGATGGCGTTCTCGTGGATCGCGGCGACGCGGGTCGCCCGCCGCCTCGGCATCCCGATCGTCTGGCGCGCCGGCGGCACGGAGGGGAATTCGTTCGAGCGGCTGGCGCTGCGGCTGTGGGCCCGGCGCAACCCGCCCGATCTGCTGGTCTGCTGCGGCGAGGCGGTGCGGCGCACGTTCGGCCCGCTGATCCCGGCGCCGGCGGTGGTGGTCCCGAACGGCGTCGACACCGAGAGGTTTCACCCGCGGGTCGCGGCGCCCGTCTGGTACCGCCCGCCCGGCGTCAAGGTGGTGATCGGGTTCGGCGCCCGGCTGGCGCCGCAGAAGCGGCCGGAGGACGTCATCCGCGCGGCGGCGCTGCTGGCGCCGGCGTATCCGGAGGCCGGCTTCGTGATCGCCGGCGAGGGCAGCCGCCGCGCCGAGTACGAGGCGCTGGTCCGCAGCCTGGGCCTCGAGCACGCCGTGCGCTTCGTCGGCTACGTGGCGGACATGCGCTCGTTCTACGCCTCGGTCGACATCGTCGTGCTGCCGTCGCGCTCCGAGGGGTGCCCCAACGTCGTGCTCGAGAGCATGGCGATGCGGCGCGCCCTGGTGGTGTCGGACAGCGCGGGCAGCCGCGAGGTGGTCAGCGACGGCGTCAACGGGCTGATGTACCCCATCGGCGACGTACCGGCGCTGGCGGGCGCGCTGCGCCGCCTGCTCGACAGTCCGTCGCTGTGCGCGACGCTGGCCCGCCGCGGCTACGAGATCGCGCTGCGCAGCTACGACGCGCAGGCCAGCGCGATCCGGCTCGGGGGCGTGCTGCGGCGCCTGCTCACCCCCGGCGCGGACGCGTCGTCGGTGGTGCCGGTGCCGGCGCTGAAGGAAGCGGTGCGAACATGATGAGCTCCGACGCGCAACGCTGGCTGCCGCTGCTGCCCGCCGCCGTGGTGTCGCTTTATTTCGTGGTCGGGCTGATCGCGTTCTCGATCCGCAGCGCGATCTGGGGGCTGACGCACGATCGCGACATCGAGGCGAGCGGGCGGTCGCTCCTGATCGGCGTCTACCTGCGCAACTACTTCAGCTGGGTGGTGCGACCGCTCTGGTTGCTGGTGCTGGCGAGCGGGATTCCGCCCAACGGCGTCACCGTCCTGGCGACGCTGTCCGGTTGTGCGTCCGGCGTCGCCGTCGCCTTCGGCCGCCTGTCGCTGGGTGGCTGGCTGTTCATCCTCTCGGGCATCCTCGACACGCTGGACGGAAAGCTGGCCCGCGCGCGCAACCGCGTCACGCCCGCGGGCGCGGCGTTCGATTCCCTGCTCGATCGATACGCGGACGGCGCGGTCCTGTTCGGGCTCGCGATCTACTTCCGGAACAGCTGGGTGGTGGTTCCGACGCTGGCCGCGATCTTCGGAACGTCGATGGTTCCGTACGTGCGCGCCAAGGCCGAGAGCATGGGCGTGGCGATGAAGGACGGTCTGATGCAACGTCCCGAGCGTGTCTTCACGCTGGGCGTCGCGGTGATGGCGAGCCCGATGGTCGAGGCGCTGCTGCCGACGCGGGGCGCGCACACGCCGCAACGTCTGGCGGCGATCGGCCTGGTGTTCCTCGCGATCACCAGCAACGCGACCGCGATCGGACGCATCGTCCGGCTGCTGGCGGCGCTGCGCGGCCAGGCGCACAAGCCGGCGCCGGCGATCGCGACGCCCGGACAGCCGCGGCCGAGCAACGCGCCGCCGCGCCTGGTCCGCACCTGAGCGGCGCCCGCGCCCGCCCGCTTTGCGCGGCGGCTGCAAGCGCGGGCGCGTCTCGCCGCGCGGTGGCTCGAATGTGCGGCGCGTCTTGCCGCGCGGCGGCTCGAATGTGCGGCGCGTCTTGCCGCGCAGCGCCTCAAACTGGCGAGTCGAGTCTACACCCCGTTGTCTGCCGTACAGCGGGCGGGACCACGGTTCGCAGCGAAACAGTCGAAATCATGGCGCGGTTTTGCGGCCCGCATCTTGCTGACCCCGCATCTTGCTGTGTACAAACCGTACGTAACAACACATGTAGGAGGCAGGATGATGGAGAGGAACAGCAATTTGATCCGGGCGATCGTGATTGCGTCGACGGCGACCACGCTGGGCTTGGCGGGCTGCGGTGAGATGGACGACGACTCCGCGACCACCGAAAGCGCCCTCACGACCAACTACTGGCAGAACTGGTCCAGCGGGACGGCTCCGAACTGCAGCAACCTCGGCGGCGGCCACTACACGTGCAGCTGGACGACGGCTGCGAAGAATTTCGTCGCCGGCACGGGCTGGAGCACGGGACAGAACCGGACCATCGGCTACAACGCCGGCACGTTCGCGCCGAACGGCAACGCCTACCTGTCTCTCTACGGTTGGACGCGGAACCCGCTCATCGAGTACTACGTCGTCGACAACTGGGGCAGCTACCGGCCCACCTCCGGAACGTACATGGGCACGGTCAGCAGCGACGGCGGCACCTACGACATCTACAAGCACCAGCAGGTGGGCCAGCCGTCCATCGACGGCACCCAGACGTTCTGGCAGTACTTCAGCGTGCGCCAGTCGAAGCGCAGCACGGGCACCAACAACAACATCACCTTCGGCAACCACGTCACCGCGTGGAAGAACAAGGGGATGAGCCTCGGGACCAGCTGGGCGTACCAGATGATGGCGACCGAGGGCTACAACAGCAGCGGGTCGTCCAACGTCACGACCTGGTAGTCGGCCGACCGCGGCTAGAACCGGAAGCGCAGGCCGAAGATGAACTGCATCACCCTCGTCTGCGGCTGGATCTTGAAGGCGCTCACGCCGACGCCGGCAGCCACGGCGTCGGCGGCGGGGAAGTAGACAGCGAGGCCGCTCGCGCCGACCACCTTCAGCGACTTCACCTCGACGGGCGGGTTCTTCGGGACCAGCGACTTCAGGTCGAACTGTTGTTCGTGAAGGCGCAAGCGGAGGTCGACCGCGGCGGCGGGCATGGGCGCGGCGCGCCGGGCGGCGTGGGCGTAGGAGGCGGCCGCCTCCTCCCACCCGCTGCTGGCGGGCGCCGGCCCGGCCATGCTGCTCAAGAGCGCGGCAAACACCACCCCCGACGCGAAGAGCATGAGGGCAGGTACGGCCCCCGGTCGGGGACTGGACGTGTGAATCAGCCGGCAACCGGTCGATTTGCGCGCGCGCCGAGTGTCTGGGGCCCGCGCAGCGTGTGGCGCCCGCGCAGCGTGTGGCGCCCGCGCAGCGTGTGGAAAGTCCGCACATGCAACAGGAGCGCGAGCGGAACGCCGAAGGTCGGGATCAAGCTCAGCGGGTAGCGGGCGAGGGCGTCGACCCTGATCGGGCCGGCGAGCAGGCCGAGCGGCGGGCCGCCGTGAAATGCAATCCGATCCCCTCTCCCCGCGAAGCGGGGAGAGCGTCGGGGAGGGGGGCCCTCACCGGCTCAGTCGCACGTGCCGCCGCAGGGGACGAACGTCCCCGCGGTCGCCTGGATCGTCGCTGAGCCGGCGGTCAGGCCCGAGGCCGACGCGGTCACGGTGATCGCGCCGGCGCCGGTCGCCTGGACGATCGCGAAGGCGAGGCCCTGGTAGGCGTTGCGGACGTTGCCGCGGAATGTCTCCTGCGTGGTGCTGCCGCTGTCGACCGCGATGATCGTCCCCGGGCCGGTGACGGCGAACGTGACGGCCGTCGACGACGCGCTGGTCACCAGCCGGTTGCTGCTGTCGGAGATCGCCGCCTTCACGTACACGACGTCGTTCAGGTCGGTCACCATCGTCGTGTGATCGGCGGTGGCCACGATCTTGGCCGCGGTCGTCCCGGTCATCACGGTCTGGACCGCGTTGGTGCTCCAGAGCCGCTGGTACGAGTCCGCGCCCGACTTGTGCGTCCCCAGGCGGTCCATGATGCCGGTGCTCGACCCGACCGTCGGCCACATGCCGTCGGCTTCGCCGAGGTAGTCGAACGCGGTCCAGATGAACTCGCCGGTCAGCTGGTTGTTGCCGGTGATCATCGACCAGTCGGAGGTGCTGGTGCCGCCCTCGGTGACGACGCCCGCGTGGTGCGGCGTCAGCGCGCACGCCTCGGCCACCTCGTTGATGCGGTAGTTGGCGCCGAACACGTCCAGCACGTTCACGAAGTTGCCCGGGTAGTAAATGTTGTCCTTCGGGCGGAACAGCGCCTGCGTCACCGGCCGCGTCGAGTCGACCATGTGGCAGATGTTGGTCAGCGTCATCGCCGTCGACAGCTGCGTCGACAGGCTGTCGCGGATCTCGTTGCCGATGCTGTAGAGGACGATGCTCGGGTGGTTGCGATCGCGCTTGAGCGTGTCGGTCAGGTCCTGCTGTCCCGTGCCGGTGAAGGTTGTCCCGCCGAAGTCGCCGCTCACCTTGTGGCCGTTCCACGCGTCGAAGAACTCGTCCATCACCATGAACCCCATGCGGTCGGCCAGGTCGAGGAACTCGGGCGAATACGGGTTGTGCGACGTGCGGATGGCGTTGATGCCGATCTGCTTCATCTGCGCGAGCCGCCGCTGCCAGGCGCGCATCGGCACCGCCGCGCCCAGGCCGCTCACCTCGTGGTGCATGCCGGCGCCCTTCAGCTTCATGCCCGTGCCGTTGAGGCTGAAGCCGGCGTCGGGGTCGTACTTGATGGTGCGGATGCCGAACGGGACGACGTCGTCGTCGACGGTGTTGGCGCCGACCTTCACGCTGGCGGTCAGCGTGTAGATGCTGGGCGAGGTCGGACTCCACAGCATCGGGCTCGAGACCGGGACGTCGACGGCGAAGTCCACCGACGCGCCCGCGCCGACGCTCTGCGCGGCGGACGTGACCGGCGCCAGCGCGCTGCCGCCCGGCGTGCTGACCACGGCCTGCACGGTCACGCTCTGCGCCGCCGTCCCCTGGTTGGTGACGGTCGTCTGCACGTGCACGGTCGCCGCGCTGGTCGACACGGTCGGCGTCGTCACGAACGTCGCCCACTGCGCGACGTGCACCGGATCGGTGGCGATGATGCGGACGTGACGGTAGATCCCGGCGCCCGCGTACCAGCGCGACGCCGGCTGCGACCCGTTGTTGGCGCGCACGGCGATCACGTTGTCGCCGCCGCCGAACACCGCCTGCGCGGTGATCTCGTAGCGGAAGCTCATGTAGCCGTTGTTGCGCGTCCCCAGCTTGGTGCCGTTGATGTAGATGTCGGCGTAGGCCATCACGCCGTCGAACTCGACGAAGATCCGCTTGCCCTGCTGGGCCGACGGCAGCGTGAAGTGCTTGCGGTACCAGCCGACGCCGGCGGGCAGGTAGCCGCCCGTGCCAGTCGTCGTCGCGCTCATGTCGAACGGCCCTTCGATGCTCCAGTCGTGCGGCACGTTGACGGCGCGCCAGCTGGTGTCGGCGAAGGTGGTCTGCTGGGCGTTGGTCGCGTCGCCCTTCAAGAACAGCCAGCCGCCGTCGAACGACTGCACGCTGCGCGCGCGCCCGCCGGTGCTGCTGCTGCCGCCCGTGCCGGTGGCGCCGGCCGTGCCCGCCGCGCCGGCGGTGCCGGTGGCGCCGGCCGTGCCCGCCGCGCCGGCCGTGCCCGTCGTCCCGCCACGACCGCCCGATCCCACCGCGCCCGCGGCGCCGGCCGCTCCGGAAGCGCCCGCGCTGCCGCCCGTGCCGGTGGCGCCCGCGGCGCCGGTCGCGCCGGCAGTGCCGCTGGTCCCCGCGCTGCCCGAGGCGCCGGCCGTTCCGGTCGTCGTCCCGGCCGCGCCGGTCGCGCCCGCGCTCCCCGTCGTCCCCGAGGTGCCCGCGCTTCCCGAGTTGCCCGCGCTCCCCGAGCTGCCGGCCGTGCCCGAGGCGCCGGCCGCGCCGCTGGCCCCTGCGGTCCCCGCGGACGCGCCGCCGGATCCGGGCGTCGACGTGCCGGCGCCGCCGCCGCAGCCGGCGAGTGCGCTCGCCGCGAGCAGGATCATTCCAAGCGAACCGCGCGAGCTCGAGCTGAAAAATGGCTTCAAGGGGGGCCTCCGCCGACCTTTAGTGTCGCAAGTTTACGAACCCTTCATATTAATGAAGCCCTGCGACCGGGTACACTGGACCGCGGAATGTCCGCGGCGCAGGGTCAAGGGCTGGTCGGGTCGATCCTGGGCGGCGCTTATCGCATCACGCGCCTCATCGGGCAGGGCGGCATGGGGGCGGTCTACGAGGGCGTGCAGCTGCGCCTCGAGCGGCGCGTCGCGATCAAGCTGATGGCGCGCGAGCTGTCGGCCAACCCGGAGGCGATCGCGCGCTTCCGCCGCGAGGCCGAGGTGACGTCGCAGATCGGTCACCCGCACATCGTCCAGGTGTTCGACTTCGGCGCGGCGCCGACCGGCGAGCCGTACCTGGTGATGGAGTACCTGGAGGGCGAGGACCTGGAGAAGCGCATCCAGCGCGCGGGCCGGCTGCCGCTCGCCGCGGCCACGCACATCATCAAGCAGGTCGCGTCCGCGCTGTCGGCGACGCACGCCAAGGGGATCGTCCACCGCGATCTCAAGCCGGCCAACGTCTTCCTGCTGTCGGTCGAGGGCGAGACCGACTTCGTCAAGGTCGTCGACTTCGGCATCAGCAAGGTCCGCTCGGCGACCACCAAGCTGACGGCCGCGCTGGCCGTGATGGGCACGCCGAACTACATGGCGCCCGAGCAGGCGGCCGGGCGCGTGAACGACATCGATCCGCGCACCGACCAGTGGGCGCTGGCGTGCATCGGCTACGAGCTGCTGGCGGGGCGGCCGCCGTTCATCGGCGAGGACGTGGCGTCGCTGCTCTACCAGGTGATTCACCAGGCGCCGTCGCCGCTCGCGGAGGTGAGCCCGGGCCTGCGCCTGCCCGGCGCCGTCGAGGGCGTGCTGCGGCGCGCGCTCTCCAAGACGCAGGCGGAGCGGTTCCCGACGCTGACCGAGTTCTCGCGCGCGTTCGAGGGCGCGGCGTCGGGCCAGGCGGCGGCGGTGGCGCCGGCCCCGCCCGCGTCGGCGGCGATCGCCGGCGCGCCGACGATGGCTTCCAGCCCGGGGCTGGCGCCGGTGACGACGTTCTCGAGCGCGGCCGGCGAGGCGAGCGACGACGACATCGTGCCCGCGCGGCCGGCGCGGCGCTGGCTGGTCGCCGGCGTGGGCGCCGCCGTGCTGGCGGGCGGCGCGATGTACGCGCTCGTCGGCCGGCACGCCGCGGCGCCGATCGCCGGCCCCGCGCAGGCGGGCGCCGTGCTGCCGGCCGCGGCCGCGGGCGCGGCGTCCGCGATCGCGGCGCACCCTCCGGCCGCGGCGCCGCCGCTCGCGGGCGCGCCGTCACCCGACGCGGGCTCAGCCCAGGTCGCCGCTGCGCCGCAAGCGCCCGCGTCGTCGCCGAAGAAGAGCCGCCACGCGCCCCGGCCAGCCTGGCCGCCGGCGGGGACCTCGGCGGCGAACACGCCCGCGGCGGCGGCGCCGCCTCCCGCGGATCCGGCGTGGCCGCCCCGCGAGGCGCCGGCCCCGGCCGCCGCGCCCGCCTGGCCTGCGCAGCGCGACACGCAGCCGCCCGTCGGCATCGCGCCCGCCTGGCCGCCGCAGCGCGCGCCGCAGACGTCGGGCAACGCGCGGCCCGCGCCCGCGCCAGCCTGGCCGCCGCCGCGCGACACGCAACAACCGGCCGGCGCCGATCCCGCGCCCGCCTGGCCGCCGCCGTCAGGCGATGCGCCGCCCGGCCCGACGCCACGGAAACGTCGCTACATCCGCAAGCTCTTCGAGTAGCATCGACGCATGCGGAAGACGACGGCGCTGGCGCTGGTCCTGGGGTTGTCGGCCTCGATCTCGCTCCTGCCGACGGTGGCCGACGCCCGCAACGATCGGTTGCGCCTGCCGCTCGCCAACGTGCTGAACAGCCCGCAGGCGCGGGCCCGCCTCGACATGAACGTCGCGCTCTACTTCGGCCAGCAGCCGTACGCGGCGCCGCTGCGCCGGATGGGCACGTTCACCGCCAACGAGAAGACGAACTTCTTCAACAAGACCGACGAGGAAGGGTGCAACTGGGTCTTCCTGTCGGCGGTCAGGAAGCTGCAGGAGTACGCGCGCCGCCAGGGCGGCAACGCGATCGTCAACGTCATCAGCGTCTACAAGGACCAGCCGTTCTCCAGCGAGACGGAGTTCGAGTGCGGCGCCGGCAACGTCGTCGGCGGCGTCGCGCTGCGCGGCGACGTCGTCTCACTGAAGTGACGAATCGGCGGGGGCGGGCGGCGGCGTCCCCGGCGGCGATCCGACGATAGGCAGCGTCATCCGGAACACGGCCCCGCCGCCCGGGCGGTTCGCGGCCGCGATGGTTCCGCCGTGCGCGTCGATCACGCCGCGGCAGATCGCCAGGCCCAGGCCGGCGCCCGATGATCCCGCCTGCCGCCCCCGGAAGAACTTCTCGAACAGGCGCCCCTCGTCGCCCGGCGGGATCCCGGGGCCGTGGTCGGCCACCTCGATGGCGATGGCGCCGGCGTCGGCCGGCGCGCGGGCGACGATCTCGACGGCGCTGCCCGCCGGCGTGTACTTGGCGGCGTTCTCCAGCAGGTTGACGAACACCTGCTCCAGCAGCACACCGTCCGCGGACACCAGGGGGAGATCGGCCGGGAGGTCGGTGCGCACGGGGCGGCCGTCGAGCTGTGACTCGACGCGCGTCAGCGCCGCGCCGACGATCTCCTCGAGCGGCATCCATTGCCGCCTCACCACCAGCGCGCCCGACTCGAGGCGGGTCATGTCCAGCAGGTTGCGCACCAGCCGCTCCAGCCGGTCCGCCTCCTCGCAGATGGTGTCGAGCAGCTCGCGCTGCTGGCCGCTGTCGATGGCGGCGCTCTCGTCACGCAGCGTGGTCGCGGCGCCGGTGATCGCCGCCAGCGGCGTGCGCAGGTCGTGCGACAGCGCGCTCAGCAGCGAGCTGCGGCGCTCCTCCGTCGTGACGCGGATGGAGAGGCCGCTGGTGACCAGGCTGACGACCACCATGATCGCGAACGTCAGCACGTAGCGCTTCTCCAGCACCTGGAACGCGAACAGCGGCGGCACGAAGAAGAAGTCGAACGCCAGCACCGACACGACCGTGACGAGCAGCGAAGGCCCGCGCCCGAAGCGCGTGGCGGCGATGACGACCGCCAGCAGGTAGATCAGGACGAGCGCGGGTTGATCCAGGTGCCGCCGCGCCAGCCAGCCGACCGCGGTCGCCAGCGCGACCAGCCCCAGCGCGGCCGCGTACGCGTTCGGGCCCGGGCGAGCGCCGGCGCGCGCGTGGGCGCGCGCGCGTGGATCGGATGGCTCGGAGTCCGGCGTGGTCGGCGGCATCGGCCGGGCGCGGCGCGGCCGCCCCGGGGCTCAGTCTTCTTCTTCCGCCGGCGGGGCGCAAGCGCCGGAGCCGGGGCGCTCGCTGCGCAGCGCCGGGAGCGGGCCGAGCGCCTCGATGCGGCGGGACCGGATCCGGCCCCACCACCGCTCGCGCGCCAGCGAGGCGACGGCGACCAGCGCGGCCAGGGCCCAGCCGGTGGCGACCAGGATCCGCAGCCGCGGGGAGAAGATGTCGGGCCAGCTCGCGCTCAGCCACAGCGGCAGGCCGAGCATCGCCACCAGCATGGTGGCGGCGTCGCGCGCGGCGCGGGCCCGCTCGCGCGCGGC
>DATBHU010000766.1:0-4558 GCA_036557265.1 Polyangia bacterium | reverse complement strand
GGTCTCGTTGCGCGGGATACAGCGCTCGTACAGACGGTCGGCGAAGAAGGCTGTGCGCATCGGCTGCTTGACGTACAGCGACTGCGTGACGGCGGGAACGAGGGCGCCGACCGCGAGCACCGGCAGGCCCCTGGGCCGTCGCGGCGTGACCGCACCGCCGGGCGTCAGCCCGCGGGCCCGCGCCGCTGCGTCGGCCACCAGCGCGCGCGCCAGCGGCGTCGCTTCATCGCGCAGGAAGTAGGCGGACAGGACCCGTTCCTGCCGGTCCAGGGCGGCGTCGGCGAACCGCGCGCAGCTCGCCAGCGAGACGCGCCGCGCGCTCCGCACGAGCGCGCCGGCCGCGACGCTCGCCGCCAGGAACACCGCCGGGGCGGCGAGGCCGGCCGCGCGGCCGGCGACATGCGCCGCGACGATCGCGCACGCCAGCAAGACGACGCCGGCCGCGCCCCCCGCGACCCCGCCCTCCAGCGCCATCCACCACCGCAGCCGCCGCCGGATTCGCCGCAGCAGCGTCAGCAGAGGGGCGGCCTCGGACACCTCGCGCACCGGCAAATCTTAGCAGGATCGCCTACGTCGTCGTCGTCCTACGTCTCTGCCCGCTGCCTGACTGTCGGCTACGTGGCGGGGACCGTCACCTGGACCGAGCCGCCCGCCGGCACCACCGCGGTCTGGGCGTCCAGCACCGCCCCCGGGCGCAGTGCCTCGGCGGCGCCGTCGGCCGTCTCCGAGAACACCCGGACGGTCGCCTCGGCGCGGGTCGGGTTGGCGACGGTCAGGACGACGCGGTCGCGCGCGCGTTCCTTGATCCGGGCGGTGACGTGATCGAACACGAACACGAAGCCGGTGTCCGGCCGCACGTAGATCCCCGGCACCTCCGTGTAGGACAGGAGGCCGATCGCGTCGAACGCCCCGTCCACCGGCACGACGCCGCCGGCGCCCGGGTCGAGCCAGCGCGCGGTCGCGGTGCGCGGGCAGTCCCTGTCGGCGTCGTCGCCGGCCGCGCCCGCCGGGGGGCCGGCCACGGGCGGCAGGTACTGGGCGAGGTTGTGGATCGTGTCGCGGAGCAGCTCGAGCAGCGGTGGCTCGCCGGTCGCGCGGTAGAGCCGCAGCAGCGCGTCGCCCGACGCCACCAGGTAGCCGGGCGATCCGCGCCGGCTCGCCGCGCTCCACAGCACGGCGCCGCTGGCGCGCGCGCCGCTGACCCCTGCGCAGCCGGGCGCGCTGGCGGGCTGGTCGTACGCGACCACCCACGTCGCCAGCAAGTGCGCCGCGGCCCGCGCGCGATCGATCCAGACCCGCTCGCGCGTCGCCTCGTGCAGGGTCATGAACGAATCCAGCAGCGCCGCCGCCGACTGGCTGTCGGGCGCTTGCAGCGCGTCGCCGGGCCCGCCGCAGGTGAGGCCGACGCGCACGAAGCGCTCGTAATAGTGTTCGCCGATCGCCTTCGCCGCCTGCAGATAGCGCGGCTCCCGCAGCTGCGCGGCCGCCAGCGCGAGCCCCGCCGGCGCCAGACCGGCCGAGGTCGAGCCGCCGACGATCAGCTCGCCGCTGTCGACGTCGACGAACTGGCCGAGCTGCTTGTGGCGCTCCCACAGCTTGCAGAGCGCGTCGGCGGCGGCGCGGCACGCCTCCCCCCAGCGCCCGCCGTTGACGCCGGCGCGCAGCTCGGGCCGTCGCTCCAGCAGCGCGACCTGCTTGACCAGGAACGTCAGCGCCTCGGCGGTGCGCCGCACCAGGTGCCAGCGCCGCGCGTGCTTGTAGACGGGCGGCGCGGGCGGCGGGCGCGCGCCGTCGGCGGCCGGCGGCGCCGGCAGGGGCGCCGCGAAGCCGTCGTCGAACCACGTCTTGCCGTCGGAGACGCCGTGGAAGAACCCCGAAGCAGCCTGGCCGCCCTCGAGCGCGAAGGCGATCGTCGCGGCCGCCCGCTCGCGCGACGTCTTGCCGCCCGCGGCCAGCAGCGGCAGCGCCGACAGCAGCCCCCCGGACCAGCCGGTCTGCCAGGTCGAGTACGCGCCGTCGCGGTCGCCGACCGCCAGGAAGCCGGGCTTCTCCACCCAGCGGGCCGCCGCGCGCTGCTCGTGGCGGGCGAACGCCGCCGAGAACGGCAGCTCGTTGACCAGCGCGGTCGGCCCCGTCAGGTCCTTGCGCAGCGCGAACAGGCGCTCGAACAGCGCCGGAACGTCGGCGCACTCGAACAGGTGAACGCGCGGGGCGATGCGGCCGCCGGCGTCGCGCGCGGTCGGCGCGCGCCGGCGCTCCGGACGCTGGCGCAGTCCCGGCGGATCTCCGGTCGGCCCCGCGCCGATGATGACCGAGGCGCCGCTCCGGTCGCTCTTCTCCTCGATGCGGAACGTGGTCCAGTCGTTCGCGCTGCCGAGCTCGGTCATCACGATCACGCCCAGGCGCTGCGCCGGCATGAAGATGCCGAGCGCGGGCGTCGCCAGGTCGGTGGCGTCGACGGCCAGCGACGACGGCCCGTCGCCCGCGCTCAGGTGCGGGACGGCGGGGATGATGGGGGGAACGTGCGGGCCGATGTCGGCGCGCTCCGTCAGCAAGGGCGGATACGAGGCGCGGCGCGCCTGGAAGCGGTTGCCCGCGTAGCAGGCGCCGGGGAGGACGACATAGTTGCCGCGCGACCAGGAACGAAAATCGAGAGTGACGAAGTAGCGGGTGGGCGCCGCGATCCGCAGCGTCGCGACGACGTCCACCGCGTCCGGCCGTCCGGCGACGGGCGTGAGCGCGATCGCCAGATCGCCGCCGCTGCTGGCGACCCGGCCGGGGCGCGGGTTCTTGAGGGCGAGCTCGACCGCCTCGGAGGCGATCGCCGATTTGCTGCTGACGTATTCGGCGCGCGCCCGGATGTCGATCTCGGCGTCGCGCAGGCGATCGAAGACCGGGCCGCGCCGGGCCGGCGCCGCGCGGCCCAATGCAGGAAACGTCGAAACAACGGCCATTCCGCTCGCCGCGCCGAGACCGCCCAGAAAGGCCCGCCGTTTCATGCTCATCGGAGGGTACACCCTCTCCTAAGTGGTGCGCCGGCCTCGGTTCCTTCTGGTAGGCTGCGGCGGGTCCACTGAGGGAATGCCCCGGCTCGTGATCTCCCCGCCGTCCGCTCGTGCCGTGCTCGCGCTGGTGCTGGCGTCTGCGCTGCCGGCGGCGGGCTGCGGTCACGCGCGCGCGGGCAGCCGCGCGGGGGCCGCCGGCGGGGGCGAGGCGCGCGCGGCGCTGCCGCCGGTCCGCGCCGAGACCGTGCTCGACAACGGCGTCCATGTGGTCGTCGAGGAGAACCACGTCGCGCCGCTGGTCGCGATCCAGATCTGGGTCGCGGCGGGCGCCGCCGACGATCCGCCCGCGCTGGCCGGGGCGGCGCACCTCTACGAGCACCTGGTCCTGCGGGGCGGCAAGCGGGGCGTTCCGGGCGGCGGCGCGCGCGAGATCGACGCGGTCCGGGGGACGGTGGGCGCCTGGACCGGCCTCGACGAGACCGTGTTCCACGCCGTCGTCGCCGCGCCGTTCTTCCAGCTGGGGCTGGACGTGCTGGCCGACGCGCTCGCCAATCCGAGCTTCGATCCGGCCGAGGTGGAGCGCGCGCGCAAGCTGGCGCTGGACGAGATCGCCGCCAGCGAGGCCGATCCGCGGCTGCGCGCCAACCGGGCCCTGTTCGCGAGCGCCTTCGCGGGCCACGGTTACGCCCGGCCCGTGATGGGCACGGCGGCGTCGGTGGCGGCGCTGACGCCGGCGGCGCTGGCGGCGCATTTCGCCGACGGCTACGCGCCGGGAGCGCTGACCGTGGTCGTCGTCGGCGACGTCGATGGCAACGCCGTCAGCGCCGTCGCGCGCGCGTTCGGCGCGATTGCGGCGCGGGGGAGCGGCGCGCGCCCGGCGGACGCCGCCCGCGGCAGCATCGCCGGCCCGTCGGCGCGGGTGACGGTGACGGCTGGTCCGGGGCTGCCGCCGGAGATCATCCTCGGCTTCCGGACGCCCGCGCTGTCGGCGCGCGACGCCGCGGCGCTCGACCTGCTGGCGGCGCTGCTGGCGCGCGGCGACGGGGCCCGCCTGCAGCGGGACGTCGTGCGCAACCGCCAACTCGCGGACGGCGTGCGGCCGTTCAGCTTCCGCTCGCGCGACGCGGGGCTGGTGGCGTTCGCGATCACCCCGGCGCCGCGGCGGATCGCGCAGGCCAGCGAGGCGGTGCTGGACCTCGTCCTGCGCGCCGCCCGCGAACCGGCGACGGACGACGAGATCGAAAGCGCGCGCGCGGCGCTCGAGAGCGATCTGGCGCGGGCCGGCGAGGGCCCGCTGGCGCGGGCGCGGCGGCTCGGCTTCGCGGCCGCGATCGCGCGCGACCACGAGGACGGCAAGCGCTACCTGGAGACGCTCCGGACCATCGGCGCGGCCGAGCTGCAGCAGTTCGCGGTCGAGTTGCTGAACACCGACCACCTGACGCTCGCGGTGGCGCTGCCGGGCGGCGCCGCCGCCACGCGCGACGAGGCGCCCGGGCCGCTGACGCAGCGGCTGCAGGCGATGATCGCGGCCGCGCCCGCGCTGGCCGAGCGGC
>DATBHU010000765.1:0-3833 GCA_036557265.1 Polyangia bacterium | reverse complement strand
GGACCGCCCAGGCCCGTCTCCATCGCGGGATCGTGCAGGCGGTCGCGCTGCCACGACCCGAACAGCTGGGCCGACAGCCAGCCGCCCGCGCCCAGGTCGTCGCGCGACTCGTAGCGCAGGTAGGCGAGCGCGCGCGCCGTCTGGAAGCGCGCGCGGACGGTCGGAAACCGCCCCGGCCCGGGCAGACCCTGATCGCGCGCGAAGGCGATGACGCCGAGGTTGAGGGCCCTCCGGCCGGCGAGCGGCAGCGCGGCGCGAAACACGCCGTCGCCCTGCTGCGCGTCGTTGTTCTGGCGGGGGCGCCGGACGTCGTCGTTCGGGTTCAGCGCCGTCCCGTTGTCGTCGAGGTACGGGTAGTCGCCCTGCGCGAGGAAGCCGTGCACGCCGAGATACAGCCGCAGGCGGCCCACGTGGCCGCCGCCGCTGATGTCGCCGAACATCGTCCCGAACGAGCCGCTGCCCGTGCGCGCGCCCGCGCGCACCGGGCCGGGCGTGCGCGTCGTGATCGCGATGATGCCGCCCAGCGCCGACTGCCCGAACTCGAGCGGCGAGCTGCCGCGGTAGATCTCCACGCGTTCGACGTCGCCGATCGAGAGCGTCGAGACGTCGACGCCGCCGCCGTCGACGATGTTGACCGGAACGCCGTCGATGTAGACGCGCACCTGGTCGGGGTTCGATCCGCGCAGCGTGATCGTGCTGAGCGCGCCGAGCGAGCCGGTGCGCACCACGCTGACGCCCGGCACGGCGGCCAGCAGCGACGCCAGATCGTCGTAGGCGTGCGGGCTCTCGTCCGGGACGACCACCGACGCGGCGGCCGACTGATCGGCGCGCGGCTGGTTCGCCGGCTGCGGGCGCGCCTTCACGACCGTCTCGGCCGGCGGACTGGGATCGAGCGCGAGGCGCGCCGGCGCGTCGGGCGCAGGCGGCGCGGCCGGCGCGGTGGCCGGCGCGAGCTCGCTCGCCGGCGCGGGCCCGCCCGGCAGGGCCTCGATCACCGGGTGGGGCGGCTCGCCCCCGGCGCGGGCGGTCCGCGCGAGCACCAGCGCCAGCGCTCCCCCCAGGGCCAGCGCGCGCGTCATGGCTCGCTCCCGATCGCGCCGCCCGCGACGAAGCCGACCAGCACGCGCGGCAGCCGCACCTCGACGACGGCGGTGTCGCGCCAGCGCGTGACGTCGACGGGCCCGGACAGCCTGCGGCCCAGCGCGCCGACCACGTCCACCACGGAGATATGTGCTGGTCCCACCAGCAGCCCGACCACGACGGCACCGACCGCCGCCAGCAGGACCAGCACGAAAGACGCCGGCACGCGCACGCGCCAGCGGCGGCGCGCGCGCGGGAACGTCCCCGGCGACGACGGCTCTCGGCTGGTGGCGGTGCTGTTGTTCGGCGCGGCCCACGTGGCGGACCCCGCCCCGGCGGACGGCATGAAAAAACCCTCGCTCCGGGCGAACGAGGGGGCGGTCCCGGACCGCCAGGCCCGGGAGCCGATCTCCGTCCGCGCGGAGAAAAAAGCGTCGGCCTTCGGTAGGTCTCCTGGCTCGTGGATCGCGACCGAAGTCGCCGCCGCCCTCCCCTTCCCCGACGGCGTGACGTCGAGTGGGTTCGCGAGGACGGCCTCCACATACAGTGGCGGGACCGCGCCGGCTTCTGACCGGCTTCCCTTTTATGCCCGGCTGGGCACCGAAGGCGCTTATTCAGTTTTCAACTTCTTCGCGATCGACTGCGTACTGCGAGCGCCATCATCGTCAGCGCCGGCACACTGTCAAGCGCGACATAGCGGGGACCGCGCCGCTCGCTCCAGCCCGGCGAAAAAATGCGTGTAACTTTGCCGGTCTTGGTGCATCAGTAGCCCCACCAACGCGTACGCGAAAGGACTACCAATGAACAAGATTTCCGTCGTCAGTTTCGGTCTCGTCTCTCTGCTCGCCAGCGCGACTTTCGCCGCGGACGATAAAGCGAAAGCCGCCGCGCCCGCGCCTTCTCCGGAGGCCGTCGCCGCCGGCAAGAAGATCAACTGGGACAAGATGGATGAGAACGCCAAGAAGGCGTACATGAAGAAGACGGTGCTCCCGACGATGAAGAAGCTGTTCGTCGCGGTCGACAAGAAGCACTACGCGAACATGAACTGCCAGACCTGCCACGGCGAGAAGGCCGCCGAGCGGAAGTTCAAGATGCCGGCCCCCGAGCTGCCGAAGCTGCCCCAGCCGACGGACCGCGCGGGCTTCATGGCGCTCCAGCAGAAGAAGCCCGATGTGGTGAAGTTCATGGGCACGCAGGTGAAGCCGACGATGGCGGCGCTGATCGGCAAGCCCGAGTGGTCGGAGAGCAACCCGACCGGCTTCGGCTGCTACAACTGCCACACGAAGGAAGAAGCGGCCGCCGCGCCGCCGCCCGCGATGGGTGGCAAGCCGGCCGCCCCGGCGCCGGCCGCGCCCGCACCGGGCAAAGGTTGGTAGTCCGGTCGTCTGACAGGCGTACACTTCGGAAGGTTGATCCGCTCCGCTCCACGCGCGCGCCTTCCCGCGACGATCGTCGCGATCGCTACCGCAGGCGCCGTCCTGGCTGCCTGCGGCGGTGGCGGCGGCGGAGCCAGCGGCCGCGGTGGCGCCGCGGCGGGAACGAGCGGCGCGGCCGGCACGGCCGGAGCGGGTGGCGGCGCCAGCGGAGGCGCCGCGGGCGCAAGCGGAGGCACCGCGGGGACAGGCGGCGCGGCGGGATCGAGCGGCGCGGCCGGCGCGTGGGTGCTCGGCTACTGGGCGGTCTGGCAGACCAAGCAGTACCCGCTCGATCGGATCGCGTGGCACGACCTGACCCACGCGGCGATCTCGTTCGTCGGCGCGCGCGCGCCCGCGACGCCGTCGGCGCAGAGCCCGTACGCGACGCTCGACACGAGCAACGCGATGGCCAACCTCGGGGCGGACGGGATGGCGCGCTTCGCCGCCGCCGCGCACGCCGGCGGCTGTCACCCGCTGATGTCGCTGGGCGGCGGGGGCGCGGGCGCCGGGGTCGCCGCCGCCGCGACCGCCGCGAACCGCGCGCAGCTCGTCGCCGACATCGTCGCGGCGTCGGCCGCGTGGGGCTACGACGGCGTCGACCTCGACTGGGAAGACGCGATCAACTACCCCGACTTCCAGGCGCTGGTGCTGGCGCTGCGCGCGGCCGCGCCGCCCGGCTTCCTGCTCACCGTGCCGGTCGGCGCCGTGAACAACAACCTCGGCATCGACACCGCCGCGCGCCAGCTCTGGACCGCGGTACACCCGTCGCTCGACCAGCTGAACGTCATGACGTACACGGGCTCGGGCAACTACCCCGGCTGGGTCGTCTGGTTCATGGATCCGCTCGCGGGCGCCGGCAGCGATCACCCGTTCGACGTGACCTCGTCGCTGACCGCGTACGCGGCGCTCGGCATCCCGAAGGCGAAGCTCGGTGTCGGCGTCGGCTTCTACGGCCGCGCCGTCAGCGCGCCCGTGACGGCGCCCCTGCAGCCGTACGGCAGCGCGACCGTGTATGGAGACGACACCGCGCTCTCGTACGGGAACATCAAGCGCTACTTCGAGGGCAAGGGCGGCGCCGTCGCGCACTGGGATTCGACGGCGCAGACCACCTGGCTGTCGTGGCCGGCGGAGTTCCACCCAGGCTGGACCGATCAGTTCGCGGGCGATCAGGGGCCCGCCACGCAATTCCTCACCTACGAGGATCCCGCGACCGTGGCGGCGAAGGGGCAATGGCTGAAGGCGAACGGCTACGGCGGCGTGATCATTTGGACGATCAACGAGGGGACGCAGTTCCCCTACGGCGCGGACGGCTACGCCAACCCGCTGCTCGACGCCACC
>DATBHU010000764.1:0-23339 GCA_036557265.1 Polyangia bacterium | reverse complement strand
AGGCCCCTCCGGTCAAGGCGGCGGCCGCCGCCAGCAGGCTCAAACGTCCCCTCACTGAGGCACGAACGTCGGCCGGGCGTCCGAATTCCGGACACCCGTCCGATTATCGGACGGGCCGCGGGGCGCGAAGCCGGGCGGCGAGGCGCTCCGCGGCGAAGTCGGCGAACGCCGTGGCCAGGCGGTTCGGGACACCGGGCAGCTGCAGGAGGTGGATCGGCACGGGCGCTGGCGCGAACCCCTCCAGGACCAGCCGCAGCCGCTTCTCGGCCAGCGGCCGCTCGACCTGATACGAGAGCACCCGGACGATCCCCAGGCCGGCGATCGCGGCGTCGATGCCCGCCTGCGCCGTGTTCACGATCAGGCGCGGGCGCACAGCCACCCGGCGCTCGCGCGCGCCCGCCCGCGGAAACGTCCAGTGGTCGGCGAGCGGGCTGCCGGCGTCGAAGCTGACGCAGGCGTGGCGCGCCAGCGCCTCGGGCGTGCGCGGGACGCCGGCGCGCGCCAGGTAGGCCGGGCTCGCGCAGACCAGCCAGCGCACCTGGCCGACCAGGCGCGCCCGCAGCGACGAGTCGGGCAGCGAGCCGATGCGAACGGCGAGGTCGACGCCCTCCTCGGCCAGCGACACCACCCGGTCGACCAGCAGCAAGCGGGCCTCGACCTCGGGGTGCTGCTCGAGGAACGCCGAGACCAGCGGCGCCACGTGCAGCTGCCCGAACAGCACGGGCGCCGTGACGGACAGCCGCCCGGCCAGCGGCGCGCGCGCGTCGGGCGCCGACTCCAGCGCGTCCAGCTCGGCGAGCAGGCGCCGGCCGCGCTCGAGGTAGCGCTCGCCGTCGCCGGTCACGGAGACGGAGCGGGTCGTGCGGTTGAGCAGCCGGGCGCCGAGCCGCCCCTCCAGCGCGGCGACCGCGCGCGTGATCGCCTGGGGCGAGCGCCGGAGCGCGCGGGCGGCGCCCACGAAGCTGCGCCGGCCGGCCACCGCCACGAAGGCCCGCCATTCCTCGGTCCGGTCCATTGTTCCCGTTCGTGGAACAGTGTACCGCGATCACGTTAATTGTTCCTTCATCGCCCGGGGACCAGCATTGACCTCGAAAGGAGGATCGTCATGAGGTTCAACACCGTCACCGTCGAAGGGCTGGAGATCTTTTACCGGGAGGACGGCGCCCCCCGCGCCCCCAAGCTGGTGCTGCTGCACGGCTATCCGGCGTCATCTCACCAGTATCGCAACCTGATCCCGGCGCTGGCCGAGCGCTTTCACGTGGTCGCGCCCGACTACCCGGGCTTCGGCAATTCGGCCGCGCCCGACCCGCGCGCGTTCCCCTACACGTTCGATCGGCTCGCCGCGATCACCGAGGCGTTCCTGGCCAAGATCGGGTTCACGCGCTTCGGGCTCTACGTCCAGGACTACGGCGGGCCGGTCGGCTTCCGCGTCGTCACGCGGCGGCCCGAGTGGCTCGAGTGGCTGATCGTGCAGAACAGCAACGCCTACGAGGTCGGGTTCACCGCCGCCTGGGACGGCCTCCGGCACGCCTACTGGAAGCAGCGCACGCCGGAGGTCGAGGCGCAGCTGGAGGCGTTCCTCGCTCCGGCGACCGTCAAGCAGATCTACCTGCACGGCCACCCGCGGCCCGAGCTGATCAGCCCGGACAACTGGCTCATGGACTCGGCGCGGCTGGCGCGTCCGGACCAGCGGCGCATCCAGCTGGACCTCTTCTACGACTACCGCACCAACGTCGGGCACTACCCGGCGTGGCAGCAGTTCCTGAAGGCGCGCCAGCCGAAGACGATCATCTTCTGGGGGCAGCACGACATGTTCTTCACCCCCGCGGGCGGCGAGGCCTACCTCGCCGACCTACCGCGGGCCGAGATGCACCGCCTCGACTCCGGACATTTCGTGGCCGAGGACTGCGGGCCGTACATCGCGGAGAAGATGATCGCGTTCCACGCGCGCGAGGTCGGTTGACGGCGAGCGGCGGGCGGCGGGCGGCGGATCAGTAGGCGGCAGGCGCCTGCGCCTCGTCGGCGCGGCGGGCGGCCTCGACGAGCAGCAGCGTGGTCGGCGCGTTGATCTCGTCGACGGCCCCGACGGTGTTCTCCTGCGTGAACGCGAAGCGGCCGCTGTCCCAGGTCAGCAGCTCGTAGATCGCCGCCCGGTTGACCCGCCGCGACCCCTCGATGCGCGCGGAGATGACGCGCCCGTCGCGCAGCCAGACGCGGCCGACCCTGTCACGGGTGACAGCGAGGATCTGGCCCGAGCGCCGCTCGAGGTCCAGGAAGGTGAGCACGGTCGGGAGGCCGAACTGTTCCAGGCGGCCACGCAAGCCAGCGTCGTTTCCGGAAGTCGCAGTTGTTTCTCGCAGGCGTACAGAGGCCATGCGGACAGTTGACCCCGGTCCTCGCCGGACCGCAAAAAATTGAACCTCGGGCGCCCGCCCCGACCGCCGCGGCGCGCTTTGCTATGCTGACCGTATGGCGAAGGCGCAGCCGCTCCTGCCCGACACGGCCGCGCCCCCCCGGAACTTCACGCTCTCGGTCGAGGAGCGCCTGCGCGCGTACGCCCAGGGCGTGCCCGGCTACATCCGCCGCCGGCGGCGCATCGAGGATCTGGAGGCGCGGCTGATCGACAAGCTGCTCGCGACCGACGCGCCCGGCCCGCCGCCCGCCCAGGAAATGTCGGCCGAGATCGCCGCGGACCTGGCGCTGCTGAACGATCTGATCGACCGGCACAACCGCTGGTACCCGATCGAGGCCAACCTGCCGATCGACGTCCGGACCGGCCGCCTGCTGGATCGCGGCGTCCCCTGGCGCCCGCTGCCGCCCGCCACCTCGGCCGACCTGCTCATCCGCGCCGCAGCCGGTCGCTGAGATCATCGAAGGCGCACCCAGCCGTGCTCGCAAGCGCGCGGCGGGCGGCCCGGCGGCGGAGCACGGCGCGCGCCGCCGCGTAGCCCGGCAGCACGATCATCACGAACACCGGAAGCAGCACGCCCGTCATGCGGATCGCGACGTTGACGATCCCCGAAGCGACAGCGAGCAGATCGCCGGCGGCGCGGCGCGCGCTGTCGCCGAACCCCGTCCCGGCGCGCGCGGCCGGCCCGAGGATCTCGACCCGGATCGTCGACAGCGACGTCCGGTCGTCGAGAAATCGCCGCCGTCCCTCCATCTTCTCGATCTCGCCGCGCACCTCGGCGAGGCGGCCGTGCACCTCCATCATCTCGCCCACGCCCCTGGTGCTCTTCAGGATCTCCAGCAGCTGCGCCTCCAGCGCGCGCTCGGTGCGGATGCGCGCCTCGAGATCGACGTACTCCTCGGTGACGTCCTCGCCGGTCACCTGCTCTCGTCCCGCGCGGCCCAGGCCCCGCAGCCCGGCCAGCGCGCTCTCGAACTTGTCGGCGGGGACCCGGAGCAGGAGGCTGATGCGAAGCTCGCTGCGCCCCGTCTCTCCGCTCGCGCTCAGCGCGTCGCTGCTCAGGGCGAACCCGCCCAGCCCCTCGACCAGCGCGACCGCGCGTCGCTGTGCGCGCCCCGGATCGTCGTCCTCCAGCGCCAGCTCCGCGTTGCGGATGATCTGACGGCGCGGCCGCACCGCCGGCGCGTCCAGCCCGGGGAGCTTACCGGCCGGCGCGGCGGACGGCGGCGCGCCGGCGCTCGGCGGCCGCGCGATCGCGGCGTTTCGCTGGCACGACAGCGCCATCAGGGCGACCAGAATCACGGGGCGGACGGGACGGTGCATGATGTTTCCTCCGGCCGTAGAACGGCAGAGGCGCCTCGGCCTTACACCGCCCACGCCGGTGTAGCGGGACCGCCACGATCGGCCCGCGGCGCCCGCGCCGCGTTCGTGACGCGCCGGATCCGGCGGGAGGAACCGGGGGCGGTCGCTGCCGGGCGCCGTGGCACGTCCGTTGCTGCAGGGTGCGTGTGGAGCGCGATCATGGACGACCCCGATTTCGAGATCCTGGCCGTCGACCAGGCGCGGCGCGCGCTCACCGACGGCGACATCAAGAGCGACGTGGCGTTCCAGAACGACGTCAACCACCTGCTCGCGTTGCTCGAGCAGCTGTGCGACGTGGCCGAGACGCAGCCCGCCCGCTGACACGAGCGCGGGTTCCGGGCGCGTGGGGCGCCCCATTGCCCCATTGATTGTCGGACGGCGGGCGCCATATTGCGTCGGCGGAGGAGGAGCGGAATGGAGAACGCCGCCGGGTTGAACGAGGACCAGCTGACGATCCTGCGGGGCCGGCTGGAGCAGCTGCGCGCCGACCTGCGCCGCCGGATTCAACGAGAGCAGTCCGTCGCGCGCGAGAGCGACGCCGACCAGGCGATCGAGGAGGTCGACGCGGCGGAGCAGACGCGCGAGCAGGACGACGCCGTCCGGTTCGCGAACCACGATCGCGACCGCCTCGACGAGATCGAGCGCGCGCTGCAGAAGATCTCGACCGGCCGCTACGGCATCAGCGAGGTCTCCGGCGAGCCGATCCCGTTCGAGCGGCTGCGCGCCGTCCCCTGGGCGCGCGCCGACAGCGACGAGGAGTGAGCGCGGCGCCGGCGCGGCGCGGACGCTCAGGCGACGGGGGCGAACGACGGCTGCTCGCCGTCGCCGCCCCGCTCGCGCGCGCCGGCGATGCCGTGTCGCCGCATCAGCCGATAGAGGTAGACGCGATCGATCCCCGCCGCCCGCGCCGCGGCCGAGACGCGGCCGGCGTGCGCCTCCAGCAGCGCGCGCACGTACGCCTGCTCGAACCCCTCCAGCGCCTGCCGGCGCGCCTCGGCGTACGGCAAGGCCGCATCGACGGTGGGCCCGGGCGCGAGCGCGTCGGCCGGGGCGTGCCCGTCGTCGCCGAGCGGCATCGGCTCCTCGAACACCAGGCAGCGTTCGAGGTAGTTGCGCAGCTCGCGGACGTTCCCCGGCCAGGCCGACCGTGACAGCCCCGAGACGAACGCCGGGTCGGTGAAGCGCGCGACGCTGGACGCGCCGGCCCGCTGCTGGCGCAGCAGCGTCCGCACCAGCGTCTCCATGTCCTCGGGACGCTGGCGCAGCGGCGGCATCACGATCCGCACCACCGACAGCCGGAAGAACAGATCGGAGCGGAAGCGCGCCTGGTTCACCTCGGCGCGCAGGTCGCGGTTGGTGGCGGCGATGATGCGGACGTCGACGGCGCGATAGCTGCTCGAGCCGAGCGCGCGGACGTGCCGGTTCTCGAGCGCGCGCAGCAGCTTCGGCTGCAGATCGAGCGGGAGCTCGCCGATCTCGTCGAGGAAGATCGTCCCGCCCGCCGCCTCCTCGAACGCGCCGCGCCGCCGCGCGTCCGCGCCCGTGAACGCCCCCTTCTCGTGTCCGAACAGCTCGCTCTCCAGCAGGTTGGCGGGGATGGCGCCGCAGTCGACCACGACGAACGGCCCGTCGGCGCGGGCGCTCGCCTTGTGGATCGCCTCCGCCGCCTGCCCTTTGCCGGTCCCGGTCTCACCCTCGAGCAGCACCGTCGCGTCGCTGGCGGCCGCCTTCTCCATCAGCGCGAACGCCGCGCGCATGGGCGCCGACTGGCCGTGGAGATCGCCGAACGACGTCCGGTCGGAGACGAGCAGCCGGTTGCCGCCCTCGGCCAGCTCGAAGCGCAGCGTCGCGGCGCCGAGCCGGATCAGGCTGCCGCTGCGAAGGAACGCCTCCTTGATCGACACGCCGTCGACGAAGGTGCCGTTGAGGCTTCCGAGATCGACGATGCGCACGCCGCCCGCGCCGGCCCGGATCTCGCAATGAAACCCCGACACCGTGGGGACCATCAGGCGTAGGTCGTTGCCCTCTTCCGAGCCGACGGAGCAGACGTCGCCCGACGATTCCCAGGGGCGCCCCGAGACGCCGGCCTCGAGGACGTGCAGCCGGAAGCGGCCGACCACGGGCGCCGAGGCAGGCGCGCCCCCGAGGAGCTGCGTCACCCGACCCTCCTGACCGACAATCGCTTGCACCGTGTCTGGAACGCGCGGCGGCGCGGTTAGTTCCCGGCCAAAAATCGCCCTGCTCATCTGTCACAGCCGGCGATCACCTGCGACGCGCACGGCACGCCGGGCAGCGCGCGGCTCGGCGCGCAGAGCGCGCTGTTGGCGGCGTGGCTGACCAGATAGTCGCCGGCGGCGACGGTCATGGCGTACGTCGCCGGCGCGCCGGCGCCGAGCGAGAACGACGCCAGGGCGGCCCCTTCGGGAGCGGTCCGCGTGAAGGCGATGCTCCCCCGATCGGCGGCCTCGGCCGGCAGCGCGCCCCCGTTGAGCGTCACCGCGCCGCTGACGACGACGGGGAGGATGTCGACGTCCAGGACGCCGTCGCTCTGGATCGCGGCCGCGGATCGCACCGTCCCGCCCACGCAGGGCACCGGCGGCGCCGGCATCCCCGCCGCGCACAGCGCCGGGTTGGCGGCGAGGCGCGCCTCGTAGGCGCCCGGCCACAGCGCGAACGCGTAGGTCGCCTCGCCCGAGGCGCCGAACGGCGCGCCGGTCACCGCGGCGCCGTCGTCGCGCACCAGCACGAGCCCGCCGCGGTTGACCGCCGCGGCCGGCATGGGGGCGCCGCGGACGGTCACCCGCCCCGTCACCGTCACGCGCTGCAGGCTGGCGTCGAGCACGCCGTCGCTGGACAGATCGACGCCCCGGGCGATGGCGCCGCCCGTGCACGGCAGCGGCGGCGCCGTCGTTCCGTCGCACAGCGACGGGTTGGCCGCGTAGTCGACGTCGTAGGTCCCGGCGAGCAGCCGGACCCGGTAGCCGCCCGCGCCGCTGGCGCCGAGCATCGAATAGGCCCCGCCGCCGCCGGCCGCGCGGGTGAAGATCAGGCTGCCGCGCGGGGCGCTGGCGGCCGGAAGCGGCGATCCGTTCAGCGTCACCGCGCCGTTGATCGTCACCGCGTGGATGTCGACGTCGAGGACGCCGTCCGCGGTGAAGGTGGTCGCATCGACCAGCACGCCGCCCAGGCACGGCACCTGCGGCGTCAGCGCCGGGCCGCAGAGCGCGGCGTTCGCGGCCAGCGAGATCGTGTAGCGGCCCTGGATCAGCGCCACGCCGTACGACGCCGGCCCGCTGGTCCCGAACGAAGCCGTCGACGTGGCCACGCCGGACGCGTCCGCGAACGACAGCGCGCCGCGGCTCGCCGTCGCGTCGGGCAAGGCCGCGCCGTCGAGGGTGACGGCCCCGACCAGCCGCACCACCGGCACGTCGACGTCCAGCGTGCCGCCCGCCGCGATCGGGACCCGCGGGCGGACGACGCCGAAGTTGCACGGGATCTGAGGCACCGCGCCGGCCTGCATGCAGCCGGCCGGATCGCCGTTGTAGACGACGTCGTACGTGCCCGGCATCAGGTTCACGCGGTAGGTGATCGCGCCCGTCGCCGGAAACGCGCCCGTCGACGCGGCGGCGGCGGCGTCCGACGATCCGCGGAAGGTGAGCGAGCCGCGGCTGCGCGTCAGGTCGGGCGGGCGGGCGCCGTCCAGGGTCACCTTGCCGATCACGGTGACGACCGGGATGTCGAGGTTCAGCGGCGCGTCGGCGGTCAGCACGACGCCGCGGGCGATCGCGCCGGTGCCGCACGGCATCGCCGACGCGCTGGTCGTCGAGCAGGCGCCGCCTCCGCCCCGGTAGGAGACGTCGTAGATCCCGGGCGGCAAGCGGAGCGCGTAGCTCCGGGCGCCGGTCGCGCCGAGATCGAAGCCGAGGCTCGCCTGGCCGGCGCTGTCGTCGAAGACGATCTGGCCGCGGCTCGCGGCCTCGTCCGGAAGCGGCGCGCCGTTCAGCGTCACGGCGCCGCTGACCGTCACCGCGCGCAGATCGAGATCGAGGACGGCGTCCTGCTGCAGCGAGACGCCTGGGCAGACCGGCGCCGTGCCGGCGGTCCCGCCCGCGCCGGCGCTTCCCGCCGCGCCCCCGCCGAGCCCCGCGCCGCCGCCCGCCGTGCCGGCGGCCCCGCTGCCGATCGTGCCGCCGCCGCCGATGATGATGCCGCCCGATCCGAGCGCGCCGGCGCTGCCGGTGATCCCATCCACGCCGCCCGCGCCGCCCGACCCGCTGCCGATCGCCCCGAATCCGCCGATGGCGCTGCCGCCGCCGCCGTCCGGGCCGTTCAACTTCCCGCTGCCGCAAGCGGCCGCGAAGTGCGCGGCGAGCAAGGCCAGCAGCAGCGCGACGAGCTGAGGGCGCACCTGGGTCACCGTGCCGATTGTAGTGCCCTCGCCCGCAGGGCACGGCTCGATTGCCTGCGGGGGCCCGGAACGGCGGCCGCGTGCGCGACCTCAGCGCGCGGCGTCCTCCGGAAACGCGCGGGCGTAGACTCCTTCCAGGCGGGCGGCGTCCGAGTGGGCGCGGGCGGCCGCGCGCGTCTTGTCGCGGATCCCGGGGTCGAACCGGCGCGCGGCCAGGCCGGCGATCGCCGCCTCCGCGTCGGCGACGGTGCCGGTCGCGACGATCTCGAGCAGCGCCGCCAGCGCGCGCTCGTGACGTTGCAGCCCGAGCGCGCGCAACGTGGGCGCCCGCTCGCTCGCCCGCGGCGCGCCCTCCAGGTGCGCGAGCAGCAGCTCGACCGCCTCGGGGCGCGACGACTGGCCGAGCGCCAGCGCCGCCAGCTCGCGGGCCCCGTCGTCGGCGCCGTGGAGCGCCTCCCGCAGCCGCGCCAGCGCGTGGTCCGGCGCCAGCGCGAGCAGCCCGGTCATGCAGGCGAGCACCACCAGGGGATCTTCGTCGCCCAGCGTCCAGCGCAGCGCGAGCGCGCCGGCCAGCACGCGATCGCCGGTGGACGCGAGCGCCTCGGCGGCGGCCTGGCGCACGGGCGACAGGGGATCGGCCAGCAGCGCGCCCGCCACCAGCGACAGATCCGGATGCAGGAGCCTCGCCAGCGCGAGCACGCCGCGCGCCCGCACGCCGCCCGCCGTGTCCACCGGCGGTCCCCAGGCCGGCTCCGGCTGGGTGGTGCCCGTCGCCTCCAGGAACACGTCGGCGTCGTCGGCGCCGCCGAAGTCCAGCGCCTCGAGCGCGGCCAGCTTGCCGAGGCAGCCCGGATCGTTCTTGACCGGATCGGCGCGCAGGCGGCGAAACGCGGCGCAGAGGTCGGCCTCGAAGCCGTCGAGGGCGTGCTCGCGGATGATCTTCGCCGCGCGCGCGACGAGCAGGCCGGCGCCGCCCGCCAGCGCCTCGCGCAGCCGCGCGCGCGCGTCGGGCGACGCCGCGTCCGCCGTGGCGGCGTCCAGCGCCGCCAGCTGCGCCTCGATCGGCGCGCGCTTGCCCGGTGCGCGCGCCGGCGCCGGCCGCTTCGAGCCCGGATACCGGCCGGTCATTGCCGGGATGGTAGCGCGGCGGAGCACCAGGCAGCGCTGGTTCAGCGCGTCGTCGGCGAAAAAAAGGTCGGCGGCGAAGATCTTTGCAGACGGACGCGCGTCGAACGGCGCCGCATGCAGTGATTCGGGGGGCGCTCGGGCGACGTTGACCGGCTCTTCAGGAACCGTGTTAGCGTCGCCTGAGCGCGGGGGTGTGCTGGGGTGGACTTAATCGTCCTTATCCGGAGGTGCGCCATGAAGCGTCTCGTGGAAGCGGTCGTCTTCGCCTTGGCCGCGGTGTCGTGGCCGGCGGCGGCGCAGGTGCTGTCGCCGACGCCCGAGCCGGCGGCGCCCTGGCAGTTCGGCGCCCGCATGGTCGGCAGCAGCGAGGTGGGCGGGTCGGTGGTGCTGCCGATCGTCGATGAGCAGATCACCGTCGACATCGACGGCCAGTACGCGAGCACGCGGCTGCGCCAGACCTTCTACAACCGCACGGAAAACCAGGTCGAAGGCCTCTACAGCCTGCGCGCCGGCCTGGGCATCAAGGCCGAGGGGTTCGCGTACTGGAACGGCGAGCAGAAGATCGTCGGCGAGGTGTTCGAGCGCGGCGTGGCGCGGCAGGTCTATCAGAACGTCACCCGGCGCCGCCGCGATCCGGGGCTGCTCGAGGAGACGAGCGACGGCGTGTTCTCGTTCGCGGTGTCGCCCATCCAGCCCGGCGAGCGCAAGCGCGTCGAAGTGAGCTACGGCCAGTGGCTGCCGCGGCGGGCCGCCACCGTCGAGCTGCGCGTACCGGTCACCCGCGCCGACACCGACATCACCGTCACCATCGGCGACGGGCGCGAGCTGCGCGAGATCACCTCGCCGACGCACAAGATCGACGTGCAGAAGCTGAGCACGGGACGCTACCTGGTGCGGTCGCGGCGCGCGGCGGCGCCGACGCAGGAGCTGTTGCTGCACTACCAGATCGTCGACCGGCCCTGGACCGTGGGCGGCTACCTGCATCGCGACAAGGACCAGGACGCCTACTTCATGCTGACGCTGGCGGCGCCCGAGCTGCCCGCCTCCGCGGCGATCGCCAAGGACGTCACCCTGGTGATCGATCGCTCCGGCAGCATGATGGGCGAGAAGATGCGGCAGGCGCGGGCCGCCTGCGTCGACATCGTCAAGCGCCTGCGCAGCGACGATCGGGTCAACGTCATCCAGTTCGATGACCGCGTCGAGAAGCTGTACAACGAGCCGCAGCCGGTCACCGACGCGAACCGCCGCCAGGTGACCGAGTACATCGAGATGATGGACGACGGCGGCGCGACCAACCTGGCGTTCGCGCTGGAGACGGCGCTGCGCCACCAGGCCAAGGGCGACCGCCCGCGCGTGGTCCTGTTCTTCACCGACGGACAGTCGGACGTCGCGCCCGTGTTCGAGACGGCGCGCGCCGACACGCGCGACGTGCGCGTGTTCACCGTGGGCTTCGGCCCCGACGTGAACCGGCCGCTGCTGGCGCGCCTGGCCGCCTCGAAGCGCGGGCGCTTCACGTACATCCCGAGCGCCGCGAACATCGAGCGCGAGGTGTCGTTGCTCTACCACCAGATCGAGGCGCCGGTGCTGGTCGACGTGTCGCTGGAGACCGCGGGCGGCGCCATCACCCGGCTCTATCCGCCGTCGCTGCCCGACCTGTTCGTCGACGACGAGCTGCGCGTCAGCGGGCGGCTGCGCGCGTCCGGCCCGGTGACGTTCACGATCAAGGGCAAGCAGGGCGGCCGCGCGGTCGCCTACGCGGCGCGCGTCGAGGCGCCGGCCGAGGTGAAGCGCCCGTGGGTGGCGCGGCAGTGGGCGGGGGCGCGCATCGCGGACATCCTGGACGACATCGCGCTGGGCGCCAGCCGCAGCGAGCTGCAGAACGAAGTGATCGACCTGGCGCTCGCCTACAACTTCGCCACGCCGTACACGGCGTTCCTCGCCATCCCCGCCAGCGAGCTGGATGCGATGTCGGCCCACCAGATCGCCGGCGCGCGCGCTTACAAGGCGGAGCTGCTCCGGCGCAAGCCCGACGCCGCCCGCGTGACGAAGGGCGGCGGCGGCGCGGGATCGGACGACGGCTCCAGCCCGCCGCCCAGCCCGGCGCGCGACACCTGGACGCTCTCGCAGAACGACAGCTCGCCCAGCCCCATGGCCGAAGAGTCGCTCGGCGAGGACGACGAGAACCCGCTGATGCGGAAGCAGGCGCCGGCCCGGAAGAAGTCGCAGCTCGGACATCAGACCGCCGAGGGCCTCGACCACCGGCACGGCGGCTGCGCCAGCTGCGCGGTGGGCGGCGACGGCGGCGGCGCGCTGGCGGCCCTGTTTGCGGCGGCGATGTTGCTGGGCGCCCGCTTCCGCCGGCGGCGTCGCTGATCCTCGGCCGACGCTGGTGACTTCGGGCGGCGCCGCGGTGGCGCGCGCCGCCCGGGTCAGAGGCTGGAGGCCGCCTCGCGCAGCGCCTCGCTGACGCCGTCGCGAACGGGGCGGCCGTGCGCGACCGACAGCAGCGTGAGGCCCGGGATGTCGGCTTCGCGCGCGGTCGTCAGCGCAGATCGGCCTTCACGACGAACATGTCGCGGCGGCCCGCGTTCGGCTGTCCGGCCACGAGCGCGCCGGTCGTGAAGCCGCCCACGAGCACGCGACCGCAGGCGTCGACGGCGATGCTGGCCGCCATGTCGTCGCCCGCGCTGCCGCGCTGCCAGTACGACTGCACGCCGCCCGAGGGACCGATCTTGGCGACGAAGATGTCGACGGTGCCCTGGCCGGCCGTGCCGCTCGCCGCCAGCATCTGTCCCGTCAGATAGATGTTGCCGGCGGCGTCGAACGCCATCGCCGTGGTGAAGTCCGCGTCGACCGATCCGGCGCCCGTCGCCCAGATCACCGCCCCGGTCGTCTTGTCGACCCGCGCGGCGAAGGCGTCCTGCTGGCCGACCTCCGTCCCGATCACCTCCGGCGCCGCCGTGCCGCCGACGATCAGATCGCCGTTCGGGGAGAAGCCGATGGCGGCCAGGAAGTCACCCGCCTCGCCGGAGAGCCGGTTCGACCACAGGGTCTGCCCGGCGGCGTTCACCTTGCTGACGAAGATGCCGCGCTGATCGACCAGGCCGTTGACGGTCGACGAGACGTAGAACGAACCGTCGCCGGTGGGATCCACCGCGACGCCGGTCGTGAAGTCCTGATTGCTCCGGGGCGGCGGCGGGCTGTCGAGGTAGGCGCTCCGCTGCCAGAAGTCTTCGGCGGGCGCGAAGGTGGGCGCGACGCCGCCGGTCACCTCGGCGAAGAACCCGTGCTCCAGCGCGGCGACGAAGTTCACGTCGATGAACAGGTCGTCGTAGCCCGCCACCAGGATGGCGCGCTCCGGGCCGAGGCCGAGCCGCACCGGATGCTGCGGACGCTCGTCGCCGATCTGGATCGCGCCCAGCAGGTTGCCGCTGCTGTTCAGGGTGGCGACGTACAGGTCGAACTGGCCCTGGTTCTGGAAGCCGGAAAAGGCGCCGGTGGTCCGCCCCAGCACGATCAGGTTGCCGGTCGCGGGATCGACCTGGAGGTCTTCGGCCGTGTCGGCGCCGGAGGTGTCGATCGTCTCCTCCCACATCAGCGCGCCGGAGCCGTCGTAGCGGGCCACCACCGCCCGCGCGTCGCCCGCCGGAATGATGTCGGTCGACTGGTCGTCGCCGCGCTCGTAGCCGGTCACGTAGAAGCCGCCGCCGGCGGCTGCCGTGACGGCCGTGATCTCGTCGTCGAGGGCGGTGCCGGTCTGGATGTCGCCCCGCCAGACCTGGTCGCACGCGGCGGTCGCGCCACCGCTGCCGGCTGCGCCACCGCCGCCGGTGCCCGCGGGAGAGCCGCCGATGCCCGCGGGAGAGCCGCCGCTCCCGCCCGCAGCCGAGCCGCCGGTTCCGCCGCCGGCCGTGCCCGCCGCGGAGCCGCCGCTCCCCGCTGTCCCACCGCCGCCGGTGCCCGCGGGAGAGCCGCCGCGCCCGGCGACAACCGTGCCCGCGGCGCCGCCCCGCGCGCCGCCGCTTCCTGCGTCGCCGGAGCTGTCGCCGGCGGCACCGCCAGCGTCACCGCCGCCGCCGCGACGGCCGCTGCCCGGATCACCGGCGCCGCTGCCGCCGGTTCCGCCGGTTCCGCCAGCGGCGCTGCCGCCGGGTGCGCCCGCGCCGGCCCCGCCGCCGCAACCGGGCGCGCAGGCGAGCGCGCCAATCAACATCAACGACGTCAACCCAGCGTGAGAAATCCTGTTGGACATGGTCTCTCCAGTCCGTCGGCCGCGCGCGCAGGCGGCGGCTCCGACGGTTCGTCAGACGGCGCGGCGGTCCTGGCCGCCGCCAGCAAGTGATTCGAAACGGTCGCGAGGTGTTGATTGCGACCGCCGCAACGACGCCCCCGGTAACGCACTTCTTGATGCCGGCCTTCGCGGGCGGGTGACGTCGTTCCGTCGGCGAAAAATCGCCGCGCGCGCCGGCAAGTCCGCGCTGGGCTCGCTTCGAGCCGCCCGTAAACAACTTTTCGCGCGCCGCGGGTTGATCCGGATCGACCCGGCCGGGCATTTTGTCGCGGGCTTTTTGACATCAGCGGGCGAGCTGTGGTTCCCTTCGCAACCGGAATCGCAATCGCAAACAGTTGCATTCGTTTTCCCCGACGGAGGATTGCCATGGGTCTCGCTCGGATTCGCTCGCCCGGTCGTTCGATGTTCGTCGCCGCCCTGCTCTCGAGCGGCGTCTTCACGTCATTTGGCTGCGGCGGCGACGGAGGCAGCGGGCCCGGGACCGGCGGCCACGGCGGCAGCGCCGCGGGCCACGGCGGCGCCGGAGGCAGCGGTGGGACCGGCGGCAGTGGCGGCACCGGCGGCAGCGCTGGATCGACGGCCGGCGGCGGCGCGGGCGGCACTGGCGGCTCGATCGGCGGCAGCGGGGGCAGCGGCGGTGTCGGTGGCTCGACGGCGGGCGGCGGCGCGGGAAGCGGGGGAAGCGCGGGCGGGGGCAGCGGGGGTAAGGGCGGCGGCGGAGGCGGGGGCAGCGGCGGCAGCGGGGGCAGCGGGGGCAGCGGCGGCAGCGCGGGCACCGGCGGCAGCGCCGGCAGCGGCGGCGCGGGTGGAACCGGCGGCACGGGCGGCGGCGCCGGCGCGGCGGCCCTTCACCTCTACGTCGGCTGCGCGGACCTGACGGGGACGATCCAGAGCTACTCCCTCAACGCCTCCACGGGCGCGCTGACACCGCTGGCGACGTTCGTCGCAGGCGGCGCGATCTCGAACTCCGAGTTCAACGACACCGAGGATCGGCTGTACGTGGCCCACGTGATCGCCGGCGAGGGCCGCATCAGCACCTACTCGCGCAACGCGACCAGCGGCGCGCTGACGCCGCTCGGGACGCCCGTGGTGGTCCCGTACACGCCCCCCGCGACGGGCGGCGCCGGCGGCGGCGCGGGTGCCGGCGGGGCCGGTGGGGCCGGCGGCGCCACCGTCATGAACGCCAACACGCAGACGCTGACGTTCGATCGCGCTCGTCACTTCCTGGCGGCGCCGAACTACGCCGCCGGCAACGTCTACGTCTACAGCATGGCGAGCGACGGATCGGTCGGCTCGCTCGTCTCCTCGGACGCGGGCGGCATGAACGGGCACCACGCCGTCTTCACGCTCAACAACCAGTTCATGATGGTCCCGTATCTCGGCTCGAACCTGATTCGCGTCTACGCCTTCAACGCCACCACCGGCGCCATCACGCCGTCGAGCATGGCCACGCTGCCGGCCGCCAGCTCGGGCCCGCGCCACCTGGCCCTCCACCCGAACGGCAACTGGCTCTACTCGATCAACGAGACGGCCGGCGGCGCGACCTCCACCTCGGGAACGATCGATCTGTTCGCCGTCAACCAGACCGCCGGCACGCTGACGCCGACGATGACCTTCACCGTCCCGCTGCCCGCCGGCTACAGCGGCCTCAAGAACGGCTCGGAGATCGACATCGCGCCGGCCGGCGACCTGCTGTTCGTGTCGATGCGCCTCGACAGCGTCGCGCAGGGCTCGCTGGTGTCGTTCATGGTCAACGCCACGACCGGCGCGCTGACGCTGATCGAGCAGGAGAGCTCGCACGGCGTCACGCCGCGCCAGTTCAGCCTGTCGAAGGACCGCCGCCTGCTGGTCGTCGGCAACCAGACCTCGAACACGGTGGCGGTGTTCCGCGCCGATCCCACCACCGGCGACATGACGTTCATCGGCGACCGCGACGTCTGCGCCAGCCCGCGCTTCTCGAAGATGGCGGCCGCCCAGTAACGGGCGCCGTCAACGCGCCATGCGCAGCACGTAGCCGGCCTTGGCGTTCGTGCTGCCGCTGCTGCCGCTGCTGCCCTGCAGGTAGAGGTACTGGTCGTCGAGGCCGATGATGGCGTCGGCGTGCACGCCCGACGCCGTCGTCAGGCTGGCCAGCATCTGCGGCGTCGCCGCGGTCACCCCGCGCGGCACGGAGAAGACGTGGTCGGACCCCATGAAGTAGACGGTGTCCGTGCCGAGCGCCAGCGCGCCGGCCGCCGTCTGGTCGATGGTCTCGTTCGGCGCGTTCGCGATGGTGGTGCCCGACATGACGGAGATGTTCACGCGCCGGACCTCGTACGGATAGAGGCACTGGATCGACCACAGCTCGGTGTCGTCGGCGGAGACGGCGATGTCGCAGGTCTGCGGGTACCCGAGCGTCGGCCCGCCGTCCAGCATCTGATCGCCGGGCGTGGTCAGCCCGTGCCGCCAGACCTTGCCGTTCGTCTCGCTCGCCCAGTAGAGCCAGTCGCCGCGCACCACCATCGTCACCACGTTGTCGGTCGTCGGCACCACCGCCTCGGGCCCCGTCCCGCACCCGACCGACGCCGGGCAGCGGAAGATGCCGTTGCCGGCTGACGCCCAGTAGACGTAGCCGCCGCCCGTGGCCATCACCAGCGGCACGTCGGGCGCGCCGTTCTGCGTCTGATCGATGCCGTAGATGTCCTCGCGCGCGCCGCCCCCTCCCAGCTTGGGCGCGCGGCGCAGGCGGAACAGCTGATAGGGATCGCCGCTGTCGCGCGAGAACCAGTAGACGTACGTGGCGTCGATCGCCACCACGGTCTTGCCGTCGTAGGTGATGGTGCCGGCTTCGTCGGGCCCCGACAGCGACGTCGCGGCGCCGTTCGACAGCTGGACCGCCTTGACGACGACCAGCGGCGACAGCACGGTGTCGCCGTCATAGATGTCGAGCACGGCGGGGTAGGCGGTGCCGCCCTCGAACGCGGTCATGCGCGTGAACGCGATCCCGGGGGTGCCCGTCCCCGGCACGACCGTCAGCGTCTTCGGCAGCCCGCCGCCGCCGGCCGTGCCCGACGCGCCGCCGGTCGTACCGCCGCCGCCGGTCAGCGTCCCGGCGCCACCACCGCGGCCGCCCGCACCGCCGCCCCGGCCGGCGGCGCCGGTCGGCTGGCCCCCGTCGACCTCATGGATCGTGGCGCCGTGACAACCCCCGAGCCCCACCACGCCGATCAGGAACGCCCGTACCGCCAGCCGCATCGCGTGTGACGACGACATTATCACCTGCCCAGACGCCCCGGCGCGCGCCCAGTCGCGCCGGCGGCCGTGCCGGACGGCGCGCGGGCTGCGGAATCCAAAGGATTCGAGGTCCTTGCCCGCCGGCCGTGGACCGTGGACAGGCCGGCCGGACACTCGCAAGCCATGCAAAGGTCTCCTGCGGCGGGCAGGCCCGACAGCGGCAACGTTGTCCTCGTCTGCGGCCTGGCGTTCGCCCTCCTGTCCGGCTGCACCGCCAAGGTGAACAGCGCGCCGCCGCCGGGCGGGCCGGACGGCGGCGCCAAGGACGTCGCCGCGGGCGCCGACGCCCCCGCCACCGTCGACGCGCCTCCGGGGATCGACATCTCGATCCCGCCGCCGACGGACGCGGCGTGCACGCCCGTGTCGTGCACGCCGACGGGCGGCCAGTACTGCGGCGTCATCGGCGACGGCTGCCACCGCTCGAAGGACTGCGGCGCCTGCGCGGGCGCCGCGCAGAGCTGCACCGACCACATCTGCGTCGAGGGGACGGGCTGCACGCGCGGCACCTGCGACGGCGCGGGCGGCGCCCGCTACTGCGGCCGCATCGGCAGCGGCTGCGGCGAGGCGCTCGACTGCGGCGCGTGCGCGGCGGGCAGCACCTGCAGCAGCGACGGCGTCTGCGTCCCCGCCAACTGCACGCCGTCGGGCTGCGACATCCCGGGCGGCGGCGGCGGCAAATACTGCGGCCGCATCGGCGACGGCTGCGGCCACACCATCGACTGCAGCTGCGCGGCGCCGCAGACCTGCGCCGGCACCGGCATCGCGAACGTCTGCGGCGATCCGAACTGCGTGCCGATCACCTGCACGCCGGCGGGCGGCGGCCAGTACTGCGGCACGATCGGCAACGGCTGCGGCAAGGCGCTCGACTGCCCGGCCGCCTGCGCGGGCGGCGCGGTCTGCCCCGCCACCCACGTCTGTCCGGGCTCGGGCGGCACCGGCTGCAGCGGCCTGCAGTGCCAGATCGTGAAGGACAACTGCCCGACGGCGTCGCCGACCACGCTGACCGGCGTGGTCTACGACCCGGCCGCCAAGAACCCCCTCTACAACATCCTGGTCTACGTCCCGAACACGACGCCGTCGGCGATCAGCTCGGGCGCCAGCTGCGACAAGTGCGACACCTACGTCACCGGCACGCCGATCGCCGTCGCGCTCACCGACGCGCAGGGGCGGTTCACGCTCGAGAACGTGCCGTCGGGAACCAACATCCCGCTGGTGCTCCAGACCGGCAAGTGGCGCCGCCAGATCACCGTCGCGAACGTCCCCGCCTGCGCGTCGACGGCGCTGACCGACAAGAACCAGACCCGCCTGCCGCGCAACAAGAGCGAGGGCGACATCCCGCTGATCGCCATCGCCACCGGCGGCTCGGACGCGGTGGAGTGCCTGCTCCGCTCGGTTGGCATCGACGAGAGCGAGTTCACGAACGACGCGGGCGCGGGCCGCGTCCAGCTCTACCAGGGCTACCGCGCGTCGCCCACCATCATGACGGGCGGCGCCAGCGCGGCGCTGCGCAGCGCCGACGACCTGTGGGCGAGCCTGGCCAGCATGCGCCGCTACGACATCGTGCTGATGGCGTGCGAGGGCGACGACGGCCCGTCGGAATCGCGCACGGCGGCCCAGTACGCGGCGGTGCGCGGCTACGCCGACATCGGCGGCCGCATCTTCGGCTCGCACTACCACAACAACTGGATCCGCTCCGAGGACGGCCAGCCGAACCAGGGCTACCCGCAGGTCGTTCAGTTCGCGTCCGGCGCCCACGGCCTCGACAAGCCCGTGCCGTTCCCGCTGCAGATCGACACCTCGTTCCCCAAGGGCGTGGCGTTCCGCGACTGGCTGGTCGCCGTCGGCGCCACGCCGACGCCGGGCACGATCGCGATCACCGACGGCGAGCACACCGTGGACGCGGTGATCCCGCCCCTCGCGCAGCAGTGGATCTACGGTCCGGACACCAGCCGCAGCCCGACCAAGCCGGTGGTCGAGTACTTCTCGTTCACGACGCCGGTCGGCAGCGCCAACGTCTGCGGCCGCATGGTGTTCAGCGACGTCCACGTCTCGCAGGGCGGCGGCACGAACGCCGCCGTCCCCTTCCCCACCCGCTGCGGCGCCACCGCGACCGATCTGACGCCGCAGCAGAAGGCGCTGGAGTTCATGCTGTTCGATCTGTCGTCGTGCGCGCAGATCGAGACCGGGATGCCGGTGCCGCCGCCGCTGCCGCCGCCGGGATCGATGCCGCCCCCGCCCACCACGCCGCTGCCGCCCGCGCCGCCGCCGGGCGCGCGCGTCCCGTGTCACACTGAAGGCGTGCTGAAGCAGCAGCTGCTGTTCCTGTACGCCGCCAGCTCGAGCCCCGACAGCCCGGTCGGGGCCTGGTCGCTGTTCGACGGGACAGGGCGCGAGAAGCACATGGCCGGCGACGCGGCCGAGCCGCCCTACACGTCGGTGCTGGCGGCGATGCGCGACGGCTGGCGCGTGATCCAGCTGCCCCAGCTGCGCGCCGCGCCCGCCGGCGCCGAGCACGACACCGCCTTCCTGGAATACGAGTTCGTGCTGGAGAAGCTGGTGGAGAGCCGATGATGGCGCACGCGCACGATCACCGGCTGACCAGCGTGCAGGTCGCGAGCTTCGTCGCCGACGGCGCGCTGCGCTTCGACGGCATCGTGCCGCGCGCGCTCGGCGACGCGGCGCTGGCCGAGCTGGCGGGCGGCGGCCCGTCGTCGCCGTTCGGCGCCGACGCGACCAGCCCCGCCGCCGCCTGGGCGGGCCGCCCGCTGGCGGGGCTGTTCCGCGACTGGCCGGCGCTGACCGCCGTGCTCGAGCTGCCGGCGGTGGCCGGCGTCATCGCGGGGCTGCTCGGCCCCGATCCGATCTACGACCACCACTACGCGCACGTGATCGCGCCGCGCCAGGAGTGGAGCCAGCCCTGGCACGCGGACGCGATCCTGGATCCGCGGCGCGCGGCGTTCGACATCCAGCTCTGCTTCTTCTTCCACGACACGCCCCGCGAGATGGGCGGCACCATGTACCTGCCCGGCAGCCACCTGCGCCGGGTCAACGAGTCGGCCATCGCGCGCTACCAGAACTTCGTCGGGCAGGAGGCGATGGCCTGCCCGGCCGGCTCGCTGCTGGTCTGCCACCACGGCATCTGGCACTGCGGCCAGCCCAACCGGACCGACCGCGCGCGCACCATGTTCAAGCTGCGGCTCGGCCCGCGCGGGCCGCAGCGGCTGACGTGGGAGACGAGCGATCTCCACGACCCGCGCGTCGGCAAGATCCTCAGCCGCGATCACGGCTGGTACGGGCACGAGGTGCGGCTCGAGATCGCGAACCGGATCCGGCTGTGGCGCACGCTGACCGGCGACCCGCGCTTCGACGTCGACTTCTGGCTGACGCGCATCGAGAACGAGCCGCGCTAGCACGGCGCCGGCGCCGGGGCGGCGCGGGGGCCCGCTGCCGCTTTGCCGTCTCGGCCGGGATCAGTAGCCGCTTTTTCGGGCATTTACTACCATGTCGCCAATGCTCCAGGTGCCTGTCTCTCTTCGCTTTTCCTTTCGAATCGCGGCGATCGGCGCGCTGTGCGTCCCGCTCCTCCTCGCGGGATGCGGCGGCTCGGGCGGGGGCAGCCCGGGGACAGCCGGTACGACTGGATCGGGTGGCTCCGCGGGCGCGACAGGGAGCGGCGGCGCCGGCGGGACGACGGGCGCGGGGGGTAATGCCGCGGGCGGCACGGGCGGTTCGGTCAGTACGGCGGGGACGGGCGGCACGGCTTCAGGAAGCGGCGGCACCGCGGGCGGTGTGACCGGGTCGGGTGGCAGCGGTGGCAGCAGTGGCAGCAGTGGAGCGACCGGCGCGGGCGGCAGCGCGGGCTCGGCGGGTGCGGTCGGCAGCGGGGGCAGCGGCGGCGCGAGCGCGGGGCGCGGCGGCGGCGGTGGCCGCGGCGGCAGCGCGGGTGGCAGCGGTGGCAGCGCAGGATCCACGGGCGGCGGCAGCGGCGCCACCGGCACGGGCGGCGCCGGCGGCAGCGGCAACTGCCCGGTGATCGCCGACTTCGCCAGCTGGCCGAGCGGCAAGGGACCTACGGACATCGGCCCGAAGGCGGTCACCAACTTCCACAACTACCTCGCCGGCATGCTCCCCATCACGACGAACACGTACGGCGGCGCCGGCTACGCGCTGGCGTTCACCTGGTTCGGCGCGCTCCGCTACACGAAGCTGACGGGCGACACGACCAACAACACCTACTTCATCCAGCAGTTCGAGCCGTACGCGACCGGCAACGTGGCGGTCGACAACTCGACGAGCGCGACGGTCGACTCGCGCGCGTTCGGCGATCTGCCGATGGAGATCTACCTGCAGAACATGGACGCGCGCTGCAAGACGCTGGGCCTCGCCCGCGCGGACATGCAGTGGCAGAACCCGAACAACGGCATCACGAAGGACGCGCGCTACTGGGCCGACGACATGTACATGATCACCGCGCTGCAGGTCTACGCCTACCGGGTCACCAAGGACACGATGTACCTGACGCGCGCGGCGACGACCATGCTGGCCTACCAGACGATGCTGCAGCAGGCGGACGGCCTGTTCTGGCACACGTACACGTCGAAGGCGTACTGGGGCCGCGCCAACGGCTGGGTGGCGGCCGGGGCCGCCGAGCTGCTGCTCGATCTGCCCAGCGGCAGCCAGCGCGACATGGTGATGGCCGGCTTCAAGAAGCAGCTGGACGGCCTGCTGCCGCTGCAGGTGAGCGGCGGCAACGACGACGGCATGTGGCGCCAGGTGCTGGACGTGAACACCGCGAACCCGGAGAGCTCGTGCACCGCGATGTTCACGTTCGCGCTGACGACGGCGCTGAAGAACGGCTGGATCAGCGGCTCCAATTATTCGATGGCCGCGCGCCGCGGCTGGCTGGCGGTCGCCAACAAGACGAACGCCCAGGGCCAGCTGGACCGCGTCTGCCCGGGCACCGGCGCCGCGCCGGCCGGAACGCTGCAGTCGCAGCAGCAGTTCTACACGAGCATCACGCTCGGCTCGAACGACACGCACGGCCAGGCGCCGCTGCTGTGGGAGTCGCACGCGCTGCTGCGCAACGACTGCCCCGGCGTGCGCTGACGCGCGCGCGGCCGCGCTGACGCGCGAGCACGAATTCCGCAAACTGCCCGTCGCGGGCATGTTGCGGTGCTTTCACCCGGCTGCCAGACGCACGCGCCTACGGTGCTTCCGCCTTCCAAAGGAGGAAGCCATGACACGATCGCTCGCAGTGTGGAAGTTCATGTCCATCATTTCGGGCGCCGGGCTGTTCGCCGTCGCCTGCATCGATCAACCCAACGCTCCGACCACCGAGGACCCGGCGGACAGCATCACCGAACGCGTCTCGGAGGCTCACAACTTCTGTGGCAACCGGCGCTGTGATCACGGCGAGACCTGCTCGACGTGCCCGCAGGACTGCGGCACCTGCGGCGGCACCGGCGGCAGCGCGGGAACCGGCGGCGCCGCCGGCAAGGGCGGTACGGGCGGCAGCGCCGGAACCGGTGGTAGCGCCGGAACGGGCGGCAGCGCAGGAACGGGCGGCAGCGGCGGCACGGGCGGCACCGGCACGGGCGGCAGCGGCGGTTTCGCCGGCATCTGCGGCTCCACGGCGGCCCCGCCCGCGCACTACGACCACGTCGTCATCTTCTCGTTCGAGAACCGCACCTGGTCGAACGTCGGCCTCGGCTACAGCGGCGGGTCGACGCCGTACCTGCGCTCGCTGGCGACGGCGTGCTCGTACTTCAGCGACTGGACCGAGACCAACACCAGCCAGAACAGCCTCACCCAGTACATCGGCGAGACGAGCGGCGTGAACAACCCGAACACGGTCAACGACTGCAATCCGTCGGCGAGCTGCCGCTCGACCGACAACAACATCTTCCGCCAGGTGCGCGTCGCGGGCGGCACCGCGCGCAACTACGTCGAGGGCGCCACCACCGGCTGCTCGGCGAGCGGCAATGCGGCCAAGCACATCCCGGGCCTCTACTACTTCGGGACGTACAGCGACGCCACGGGCACGCACGCCGACAACGACTTCTGCAACACGGAGGTCCGGCCCTACAGCGAGTTCGACGTCAACAACCTGCCGACGTACGCGTTCATCACGCCGACGCTGTGCAACGACGGCCACGACTGCAACGACGCCACCGTCGACGCCTGGGCGAGCACGAACATCCAGCGCGTGCTCGACAGCGCCGCCTACAAGGCGGGCTCCGTCGCGGTCTTCATCTGGTACGACGAGGACCACCCGACGCCGAACGTCCAGATCGCGCCGACCGCGCACAAGGGCGACATCACCACCGTCGGCATCGCCACGCACGCGGCGCTGCTCAAGACGATCGAGGACATGCTCGGCCTGCCGTTCATGAACCAGGGCCAGCTGACGGGCGCGATGGACCTGCGCTCGGTCCTCGGCATCTAGTCCGCATCGCCGAATCTGCGGC
>DATBHU010000763.1:0-7135 GCA_036557265.1 Polyangia bacterium | reverse complement strand
GCCTGATCTTGTTGCAGGCCGATGCGGGGCGCGTGATCCGCGCGTTCGGCGACTACGTCGTGCGCGGCAACTACGCGGTCGGCGCTGTCGTGTTTTTCATACTGACGCTGATCCAATACGTGGTCGTGGCGCGCGGCAGCGAGCGCGTGGCCGAGGTCTCGGCGCGCTTCACGCTCGACGCCATGCCAGGCAAGCAGATGGCGATCGACTCGGACCTGCGCGCAGGCGCGCTGAGCCCCGACGCCGCGCGCGCACGCCGCCGCCTGCTCGAGCGCGAGAGCCAGTTCTACGGCGCGATGGACGGCGCGATGAAGTTCGTGAAGGGCGACGCGATCGCGGGCATCGTCGTGCTGGCGGTGAACATCGTGGGCGGGCTGGTGATCGGCGTGCTGCAGCGGGGGCTCGACGTCGCGGCGGCCGCGCGCACCTACACCGTGCTGACGATCGGCGAGGGGCTGGTGGCGCAGATCCCGGCCCTGGTGATCTCGACGTCGGCCGGCATCATCGTCACGCGCGTCGCCTCGGAGGAGGAGGGCGGTCACCTGGGACGTGACATCGGCCTGCAGGTGATGGCGCAGCCGAAGGCGATCGCGATCGCGGCCGGGCTGCTGGCGCTGCTGGCGATCGTGCCGGGCCTGCCCGGCGTTCCATTCATGACCCTGGCGGTGGTGCTGGGTCTGATCGCCTGGCGGCTGCTGCGCGCGGCGCCGGCGCCGGACGCGGAGGGGACCGCGTCCACGTCGCTCGCGGGCGCCGCCGGAGCGGCGGGCGGGCGCTCGCAGCCGGCCCGCGCCGGGGAGGGCGCGCCACCGCCCGTGTTGACGCCGATCGCCGTCGAGGTGTCGGCCGAGCTGGGCGCGATCGTCGGCGCGGGAGACGCCGGCGCGTTCGTGACGGACGTGCTGCCGCGCGTGCGCGAGCGATTGTTCGCCGAGCTGGGCCTGGCGCTGCCGGTGGTCCGCCTGCGCGCCGGCGTGGCGGGGCTGCCGCCCACGGCGTTCGTGATCCGCCTGAACGAGGTGCCGCTCGGCCGCGGCGACATCCCGCGCGAGGCGTGGGACGAAGCCGGCGCGCGCCTCGGCGACGAGGTGCTGGCGCTGGTGCGGCGCTACGGCCACGAGCTGTTCGGGCTGGAGGAGACGCAGGCGCTGCTCGACGCGCTGGAGCGGACGCACCCGGCGCTGGTCCGGGAGGTGGTGCCCAAGCTGATCTCGCCGGTGCTGCTGACGGACGTGCTGCGCCGCCTGGTGGAGGAGGGGATCTCGCTGCGCAACCTGCGCGACATCCTGGGCGCGCTGGCCGAGTGGGCGCCGCAGGAGCGCGACCCGGTCGCGCTGACCGAGCACGTGCGCGTGGCGCTCCGCCGCGCCATCACCTACAAGCACGCGGGCGACGCCGGCGTGCTGGCGGCCTACCTCCTGGATCCGATGATCGAGGACGCGATCCGCGACGGCGTCCAGAAGACGGCGGCCGGCAGCTACCTGGCCCTGGATCCCCAGATCTCGCGCGACATCATCGCCGCCATCGGCCGCGCGCTCGGGCCCGAAGGCTCCAGCGGCGCCGTGCTGCTGACGGGCGTCGAGATCCGCCGCTACGTGCGCCGGCTGGTCGAGGTCGAGCACCCGGGCCTGGCGGTGCTGTCGTTCCAGGAGCTGGCGCCCGAGGCGCAGATCCGCCCGATCGCGCGCATCGCCGTCGGGTGAGCCGGGAGCGCGGCCGTGGACGCTCTGCCCGTTCTTCTCATCGCCGCTGTCGTGGCGGGCGCGTACGCGCTCTTCATGTCGCGGTCGGACGCCAGCGTCGCGGCGCGCCGCCTGGCCCGCCGCACGCGCAACGTCGCGATCGCCGCGGTCAAGCCGGGCGAGCGCGTCAAGGTGACCGGCGTCGTCAGCGCGCTCGATCCGCCGATCAACTCACCGATCGACAACGTGTCGTGTGTCGGCTTCCGCGTGGTCGCGATCGCCCACATGAGCCAAGGGGGTGCGCGCCAGGCGCCGACCAGCAGGCCCGGGCAGATGGCGGAGCAGACAGCCTGCGTCCGGTTTGCGATCGCCGACGAGACAGGGATCGCACGGGTCGAGGGGCCGTTCACGGTCGGGCTCGACCTCGAAGGCGAGTGGTCGATCCCGATCACCACCTTCGATCTACTGCGCCGGGCCGAGATGCCCGATTTCTCTCTGTTCGGCGCGTGGGCGTTCTCCTACCGCGAGGGGCTGCTCCTCCCCGGCGAGCGTGTCAGCCTGGTCGGCCGCGCGTTCATCGAGCAGGACCCGGCGGCCGGCTCGCTGCCGGGGCGCACGCCGCCCACGATCGTCTGCCTGCGCGGCTCGGCCGACGAGCCGATCGTCGTGGTGGACATCAGACGCTGACCGGTCCGTCGTCGACCTCGGGATCACCTCTGTCCGGCGTCGCCGACGCCGCCCGTTGCCACCCGCCCACCGTCGCCCATCCCTGCCGCCACCCCGCGCCCGCGCCGGCGACGCCGACAGAGCCGCCCTCCACCGACCATCCGCGATCTCGTCTGCACGGTCGCGACCCGAGGTAGCAACGCGTGTGCCGGACGGATGTCGGTTCATGGAGGCATCGCTTAGCGACGGAAAAGCAACGCGTTCGGCGGCGGCCGCGCGCGCCGGCCCGCGACGGCGCCGATCAGGGAGAACGCTGAACCGCGACACGAAAGTCGCGGTCGGCGCCGGTCGAGTTCGCCGCCGGCGTTTCGCGGTCGTATCCTGAGAGTTGGCTGAACGTGACAGGGTTGGTGATCACGCTCGTGCTGCTCAACGCAGGGTTCGTCGCTTACCGGGCGTGGGTGGCGCCCTACCGCCGCCGGGCGCCGCGGCGCGCGCTGATGCGCATCCCGGAGACGCCCATCGCCGGCGTCAAGGACGGCGAGCGGGTGCGGATCAAGGGCCGCGCGGTCGCGCGCGAGCCGCTGCGAACGTCACCGATCTCGCGGCGCGGGTGCATCGGGTACCGTCTCGTCGTTCACAGCGACAGCGGCGGGCGCGACGTCTGGCAGCGGGTCGTCGATCAGGAAGCGTTCGGCTCGTTCGTGCTGCTGGACGACACCGGGGAGGCGATGCTGCACGCGCCCTTCGATCTCGAGCTGGATCCGTACGACGCGCGCGCGGACAACCCGTCGCCGGCGCTGCTCGAGATCCTCGAGCGCGAAGGCGTGCCCGTGCGGGGAACGTTCGGCATCGAGCACCGCTTCCGCTACGTCGAGACCATCCTGATGCCCGGGGACGAGATCACCGCGGTCGGCCGCGCGACCGTCGAGATCGACGCGGCCGGGCGGCCGCTGTCGCACCGCCACCCGCCCGTGATGTGCCACCTGCGCGGCATCGACGAGGCGGTGGTCATCGCCGACGCCGACGACCTCGCGCCCTAGGCGGAGGAGCAGCGGGGGGGCGTGATGGGCGCGCTGGTGATCCTCGGGGTGGTGGCCTTCCTGGTCGGCCTGCCGGTGCTCGGCACGTGGCTGGAACAGCGCGGGCGCCGCTCGCCGCGGCTGGCGATCGAGCAGCGGCGGATCACCGCCATCGCCGCGCTCCGCGAGGGCGAGGCGGCGCGGATCCGGGGCGTCGTGGCGGCGCGCGAGCCGCTGCTGACGTCGGCGATCGGCGGACAGCCGTGCGTCGGCTTCCGGGCCACCATCAATGAAAAGGCGCACGATCCGCCCGAGGGGTGGAGCCCGCTCGTCAGCCGCGAGCGCTGGTCGTCGTTTCTGGTCACCGACGAGACAGGGACGGTGGTGGTGGAGGGGCGCCTCGAGGTGCTCCTCGACCCGGACGACGGTGGCTTCGATCTTCCGCCCGCCGCGTACGCGCTGCTCGAAGAAGACCAGGTGCGGATGAGAGATCTCTGGGGCCCGCGATCGTTCCGCTTCCAGGAGAGGTTGCTGCGCGTGGGCGATCGGGTCAGCGTGGTCGGGCGGCCGTCGCCCGTGTCCGAGCCGGCGCGGCGCGACTCGCCCCGCGAGCCGTCCCGTCAGCACGTGATGCGCGGATTGCCGTACGAGCCGGTCGTCGTCATGGACGACGACGAAGCGATCAGCGCGCTGCTCGCGCCGCCGGCGCCCGTGGTGCCGCTGGAGGAGGCGCCGCCCGCCGGCGGTCCGTCGCGGCGGGCGGTGGAGCAGCGCGAGCGCACCGCGATCGCCGCGCTGGAAGAGGGCGGGGTCGCCAAGGTCAGGGGCGTGGTGGGCGCGCGCGAGCCGCTGTCCACGTCGCCGGTCAGCGGACGCGCCTGCGTCGGCTACCGGATCACGATTCACCAGCGGCCGGAGGGCGCGCCCGCCGAGAACGGCGTGCTGGTCGTGCGGCGCGAGGCGTGGCCGTCGTTCCTGGTGACGGACGAGACCGGCACGGCGGCGGTGGAGGGGCCGTTCTCGATCCTGCTCGACCCCGACGACAGCGCGTGGACCAGCCTGCCCCCGTCGGTGTACGCGTTGCTGGAGGAGGCCAAGGTGCCGCTCGAGAAGGAGTTCCTGTTCCGGGAGACGTTGCTGGCGCCCGGCGATCGCGTGGCGGTGGTCGGGTGCCCCTCGCTGGAGATCGATCCCGCCGGGCGCGGTTCGTTCCGCGACCCGCCCCGTCTGTACGTGTTGCGCGGGTCCGAGGCGGACCCGGTGGCGGTCATCGACGACGAAGAGCCGGTCGATTGACCGCCGTCGCGGGCGGCGCGCTCGTCACCGCCTGCGACGGCGAGAGCGCGTCCGGAGCGAAGCGGCGAGCAGGCCGGCGAGCGCCAGCGCCACGCCGCCGGCACCCGCATCGGGACCGCCGGCGGCGCAGCCGCAGCCGCCGCTCCGCCGGCTGAGACCCACCGGGTCGGGGGGCGGCTGCCCACCGGCGCCGCCCGGCGTCCCGGCCGCGCCGCTACCACCCGATCCCTGTCCGGCGTCGCCGGCCTGGCCCGTTCCGGCATCGCCGCCGCCGCCGCTCGTGCCGGCCACGCCGCCGCCGCTGCTGCCGGCCGCGCCGCCCGTGCCGCCGCCGCCGCCCGCGCCGCCGCGACCACCCGTGCCGGCGGCGCAAGGGGCCCCGCCCGTCCCCGTCCCGATCGGGAAGCGCGCCTGCTCGGTCGTGAACTTCGCGTTGTGGGTGGCGAGCGCGCACGCGATCGCCGCGGTGTTGTCGAGGACGCGCGTCCCTTCACCGGTCTCCTCACGCGCCCACGCGACCTCGGTGGCGGGCAGGCTGGAGAGTGCGGCCACGCTGGTGGTCCCCGCCTGACAGGTCGTCGCCGTCGAGCCGGCGCGCAGCCACGCCTTGCGGCCGTCGGTCAGCTCGAGGCGCACGGGCGCGTTGCACGACATGTATTCCATGTTTCCGCACATCGTCCGGATGATGGCGGTGTGGACGTTGAGGATGTCGCTCAGGTCGCGCGTCTCGAAGAAGAACGGATCCTTGGTCATCTCCTCGGGCGAGATGAAGGTGTTGAGGCGGGTCAGGTAGGGATGGCCGTCGATCATCATCTGCGCGTTGATCCGCGGCGTGACGATCGAATCGGAGATCGCCTGCGTCAGGCCGGCCAGGTCGTAGGGCGGGAACGCGTACTGCTGCCAGTAGAGGTTGAGGTTGCCGTAGAAGCTCACGTCGCTGATGCCCATCGCCTTCACCGCGTCCGGCATCGGGATGTACTTCGCCAGCAGCGGCAGCATCAGCGAGTCGTTGGCCAGGCCCATCGACACCAGCATCTGCACGTAGGCGGGCGGCGTCATCGCCATCGCCAGCGCCGTCAGGTTGATCTGGCCGTTGACGTAGACCGATCGCTGCGCGACGGATGACGGCCCGGCGTACTCCGTCACGAAGGCATTGCCGCCGGCCTCGTCGGCCGCCTTGCTGACCAGGCCGGTCGGGCCGCCGTAGTTGCTGCCGAAGTTCGGCCAGTCGATGCGCGCCTCGTCTATCTTGATCTCGTAGTAGCCGCGGGGCGCCACGCGCTGGCTCGACAGCACCCAGACCAGCACCGGCATGTTCGGGTTGGCGGCGATCGCGGTCAGGCGCAGCGGCACGCACGCCTCGGTGCCGCGGAAGGTGAGGACGATCGGCTGGATCGACTTCACGCCGACGCCGTTGAGCAGCCGCAGCGCGACGAAGTACTTGTTCTCGCGCACGTAAGCGTCGATCAACGCCGACGCCGCGTCGGTCACCACGTACTCGTTGGACGTCAACCAGGTCTTGAGGGCGGTCGGATCATCGGACTTCACGACCGCGGTGTCGAACGGGCCGACCGCGCCCTGCGAGACGACCGTGACCCCGCCGGCGCCGCTGCCGCCGGCGCCGGTCGAGCCGCCGCCTCCGCCCGTGCCGGTGAAGGATCCGCCAAAACCTCCCGCGCCGCCGACGCCGGGGTTGGGAAGGCAGGTGCCGTCCGTCTGATAGTTGGGCTGGTAGCGCGGCGTGGTGACGCCGGCCAGCGCGGTGAACAGGCGATCGGTTCCCGTCGACAGCGTCGGCGGCGCGTCGACCGGAACGACCCACGAGAACTTGGCGGCGTCGCCCGTGTACAGGATCTGGATGTGCGCCTGCAGCGTCGGGGCGCCCCCGGCGGGATCCGGCGTGAACGAGAACACGACGTTCTCCCCGTTCTGCGCCACGGGCAGCGGCGTCAGCGGGTTGGGCGGCGGGCCGTTGCAGAACAGGCCGCCGCACGCCTCGGCGTCGCCGTGGGTGGCGACCACCACGGCGCTCGCCAGCCCGAACAGCACCACCATCGTCCTCCACTTCGACCGTCCCGCGTCGCTCTGGTTGCGCATGCGCTTCTCCGTTCCTCGAGCCGCCGCCGTCAGGGGTAGACGACGCGGATCCTCTGGTTGTGGGTGTCGGCGATGTAGACCTCGCCCCGCGGCCCGACCTCGACGCCGGCCGGCCGATCCAGCAGCGCCTCCGTCGCCGGTGCACCGTCGCCCGCGAATCCTTCCTGGCCGCAGCGCCCCGCGAACGTCGCGATGATCCCGTCGGGGGTCAGCACGCGCACGCAGTCGTTGTCGCTGTCGGCGATGTAGACGCGGCCGTCGGCGCCGATCGCGACGTCGGTCAGGCGGCCGAGCTGGGCCGCGGTGGCGGCGCCGCCGTCGCCGGCGAAGCCCCATTCGCCTGTGCCGGCGACGGTGGCGATGTTTCCGTCG
>DATBHU010000762.1:0-6650 GCA_036557265.1 Polyangia bacterium | reverse complement strand
GATCTGCCGGCAAGCCTCCTGAAGCGGCTGCGACAGCAGGTTCGCTGGCACCAGCAACGCGGGCGGCGGGCCGGCCTCGATCTCGACGCGCGTCGCGACCGAGCGCGCCGTGTAGACGTCGAACGTCTCCTCGACGCCGAGCCAGGTCCCGACCCGCGTGATCAGCGCGCGCACCGGATCGTCGGAGCGCGCCGCCAGCCGGTCCTGCTTGGTGACGCCCCAATCCTCCAGCGCCAGGCCGTAGAGGCGCGGCAGCACCTCGGACATCGCGGCCAGCAGCGCCGTCGCGGGGTGGCGCTCGTCGGGGTGGCGGATGTACGTGTCGAACTCGCCCGCGTTCACGGTGCCGCTGGCCTCGGGCGTCCAGCGCACCCGGCTCTCGCGCACCAGCCGCACCTCGTCGGGCTCGCTCAGCCCCAGCGCGACGAGCGCGGCCGCCGCCCGCAGCGCGCGCCGGCGCTGGCCCGCCCGCTCGCACAGGCGCCGCAGCGCGCGCAGCGAATCGACGCGCAGCCGCTCGAGGCGCAGCAGCGCGATGTGCTCGGTGATCGCCTCGGGCAGGCGGTCCGCCGCCTCCAGCACGCGCGCCAGCTCGGCGCGCGCCTGCACGTCCCCGCCGTTCCCCGACACGACGATGCGCAGCTCGTCGACGGCGCGTCCGTTCGACGCCAGCGGTCCGCTCCACAACGCCGCCAGCCGCATGCGGCGCGCGCGCGCGTCGGGCGTCACCTCCAGGAAGCGGCCCAGCGCGGCCGCCAGCCGCGACGGCTCCTCCAGCTCGGTCAGGATGGTGTCGAGGCGATCCATGGCGAGCACGTTGCTCGGGTCCACCGCCAGCGCGCCCTCGAACGCGTCGGCCGCGCCCTCCGGATCCTCGGCGGGGCCGGCGAGCAGATCGCCCAGGGCCACTAGGTGTCCGACGCGCGCGTCGCGCTCGCTCTCGACGGCGGCCAGCCGGCGCAGCGTGGCGGCGGCGTTCGACCAGTCGCGCTGGCGCACCAGGCCGCGCGCCAGGCCCGCCAGCGCCGGCAGATCGTCGGGCGTCGACAGCAGGGCGTTGCGGTACGCGTCGACCGCCTGGCCGACGTCGGCCAGCGCGCGCTCGGCGATGTCGCCGATGCGCGCCCAGGCCGCGCCCACGCCCTTCGGATCCGACGACGCCTGGATCGCCAGCCGGTAGGTGGCGATCGCGTCGGCCGAGCGGCCGATCTCGGCCTCGACCTCGGCCAGCCGGATCAGCGCCGGCACGGACGACGGATCCAGCGTCACTGCCTCGGCCAGCACCGACGCCGCCTCGATCGGATCGCGCTCGTAGATCAGGTCGGCCAGCGCCAGCAGCCGATCGCGCCGCTTCGGCAGCGGGCCGGCCGCGGCGCGCCGCCGCATCACCTGGGCCAGCCGCTCGCCGTCGCCGCGCGCGCGCAGGATGACGTCCAGCACCTCGAAGTCGGTCTCCGCCTCCGGCTCGAGCGCCAGCACCTCCTCGAGGCAGCGACCCGCCATCGCGTCGTCGCGCACCTGGTTGGCGTACAGGCGCGCCGCCTGCCGGAAACCGTCGGCCGCGCGCGCCGGCGCCTTGGTCAGGCGCGCCTCGCGCGCGTACAGCTCGGCGGCCGCGCGCGTGTCGCCGCGCGCCTCGCGCAGCCGCGCCTGCGCGTGCAGCGCCGGCAAGAAGGTCGCGTCCGCCTCGATCGCGTGCGCGAAGTCGGCGTCCGCGCCGCCCAGATCGCCGGCGGCGAGGTGCCCGCACCCGAGCTCCCACAGCAGCACCGCGCGCGTCGCCTCGTCGGGCGCCGAATCGGCCAGCTGCTTGCGCGCCAGCACCACCAGCGACCAGTCGGTGGCGCGCGTCGCCTGCCGCTCCAGGACGGCCAGCGCCTCCTCGGTGGCGTGCGTCTCGACCACCCGGCGCAGCAGCGGCAGCGTGTCCGCCAGCGCCTCGTTCGGGCGCGTGGCCGCCCGCTCGCGCGCCGTCGCCGCCGCGCGCAGCAGCACCGCCGCGATGGCGGCGTCGCCGCTGGACGTCGCCAGCCGTTCCAGGGAGAGGGCGCGATCGCGATCGCGCCCCAGCTTCGTCGCCAGCGTGACGGCCGCGTCCAGCACGGCGCCGTCGGCGGGCGCGCCCTCGAGCGCGGCGCGCACGGCCCGCCAGGCCCCCTCGGGATCGGCGAGGCGCCAGGCGAGATCCAGCGAGCGCCCGACGTCCGGCGCGCGCTGCCCCTCGGACAGCCGCGCCAGCTCCGCCGCCGCCTGCTCGGCGCCGCGCCCGACCAGCTGGTAGAGGCGCTGCAACGTGATGCGAATCGCCGCGGCGCCCGAGTGGCGATCGGCGGTCATCGCCGCGGCCGCCCGCTCGACGGCGGCGAGCGCCTCGCGCTTGCCCCCCAGCTGCCACTCGGTGATCTCCGCCTGCATGCGGTAGGCGGCGGCCTTGTCGATCGGATCGGCCAGCGCCTGGCCCAGCGTGCCGAGCGCCTCGGCCAGCTCCTGGCCGCGGCCCACGCGCGCCAGCAGGCGGACGTGCTCGGCGATCGCCGCGACGTTCGCCGGATCCAGCGTCAGCGCGCGCCCCGTCGCCACCAGCGCCTCGTCGACGCGGCCGAGCCGGAGCGCGTGGATGCGCGCCGCCTCGACGGCCAGCGCGCTCGCCGCGGTCGGGTTCGCTTCGGCGGCGGCCTGCTGCAGCAGCACGCCGGCCAGCGCCTCCAGCTTGCGGCCCCGGTAGTGGGCGCGCGCGAGACCGGCCAGCGCCGGGCGCGACGCGGGATCCAGCGCCAGCGCCGCCTCGTAGGCGCGGACCGCCTCGTCGTCCGCGGCGGCGCGCTCCTCGTAGATCACCGCCGCGCGGTAGCACCAGGCGAAGCGGGCCGCCGCCGGCAGCTCCGGGATCTCCGTGCCGAGCTTGAGCGCGGCCTCCGCCGCGACCAGCGCGTCGCCCGCCTTCTCGGCGGCGCGCAGCAGCGCCCGCAGCGCCGACATGCGCCGCTCCCCGAGGTCCGCCCACTCGCCGTAGAGCGCCAGCGCCTTCCCCGGATCCTGCAGGCGCTCCTCGTAGAGGGCGCCCATCCGTTCGAAGCGCACCGACGTCTGGCGGGCGCCCTCGCGCGCCGCGCCCGCGGGCGAGCCGGGCGAACGATCCCCGACCGCCGCCGCGCTCGCGTCGACCTCGACCACCTTGACCAGCTCGCCCCACTGCCCCAGCGTCGCGTAAAGCCGCTCCAGCAGGTGCGCCGCCGGCGGATAGCCGGGGACCGCCTCCAGCGCCCGCCGCGCCAGCGCCGCCGCGCGCGGCAGATCGTGGGCCGCCGTCTCGGCCAGCTCGGCCGCCCGCATCGCCAGCGCCGCGCGCTCGGCCGGATCGGCGCTGCGCTCCACGGCCGCCTCGCCCAGCCGCACCTGCGCGGGCGCGTCGCCCGTGCGCGAGGCGATCCGCTCCAGCGCGACGAGCGCCACCGGATCGCCGGGCCGCGACTCCAGCAGGCGGCGGTAGCGCGCGGCGGCCGCCTCGTCGTCGCCCTCGTGATGCTCGGCGAGGTGGGCGCCGAGGCCAGCCAGCGTCCCGCCCCAGTCGCGATCCGTCGACAGCTCGGCGTGGTGGTCGATGCACTGGCGCGCCTTCGTCCACTGCCCCGCCTCCAGGTGATTCGCGGCGGACAGATAGAGCAGCGCGGGATCGTTGGGATCCGCGACGCGCGCGTCCTCGACCAGGGCCACGGCGCGCGCGGAGGCGCCCAGGCGGTGCCGCGCCAGCGCCGCCGCCAGCCCCAGCCAGGCCGCCCGCTCCGCCCCGGCCGCCGCCTCGGCCTCCAGCTCGACGGCGCGGGCCAGCACGGCGTCCTTGCCGACGCGGGCCGCGACCCGCCGGGTCCCCGCCCGGGCCAGCGCGGCGGCCCCCTTGCCGGCGTCTTCGTCCAGCGCCCGCGACCACAGGTCCAGCGCCTCCGCCGTCCGCTCCGGGCTCGCCTCGGCCAGCAGCGCCAGCCGGCAGAGCAGCCGCCCGCGCTCGCCGGCCGACGACGCCGCCGCCAGCCGGCGGTCCAGCACCGCCTGCAGCATCACGGCGTCGCCGCCCCGGATCGCGCTCTCTTCCAGGGCCAGCAGGGCCGCCGTGTGACCGGGGACCAGCGACAGCGCCTCCTCGATCACCGCGCGCGCCCGCTCCCGGGCCCCCAGCGGATTTTCGAGCAGCCCCGCCTTCTGCACGGCCAGCTCCGCCTTCGCCGCCACGGTCCCGGCCGCGGCGATCTCGGTGTCCAGCAGGTCGATCGCCGTCCACGGGCTCCCCGCTTCGACCGCGTGCAGCCGCAGCGCCCGCAGCACGGGCCGGAAGGTGGCCGTGGCCGGCTCGTCGAGCGCCAGCTGCAGGTGGTCCATCGCCGCCGCCAGATCTCCGACGCCGTCCTCGAACATGCGCGCCGCCGCGTAGCGGAGCGCGCCCGCCGCCACCCCCGCCCGAGCGTCCGCCTCCTCGACCATCGCCAGCGCCTCCGCCTCCCACTGGGCCGGGGACCGCGTCAGCCCCCGGCGCGCGTCGTCGGGCGACGGGGGCATGACCGCGTTGGGCTGTGTCACATCGTCGTTACGGCGACTCGGGATGTCGCCGCCGTGGCGACCAGGGACGGGTGTGGGCGTGGCAGAGGACATGCCTGGAAAACGCGCCTGACTTTATCACTGGAACCCCGAGAGGGGTTCCAGACCTCCCGCGATCAGCTCGGACGGGCAAAGCCCGCCCTCGCTAGCGCGATCCACTGCTTACGACCCAGCGAACCTCGCCTTCGGGGGTGGGCGGGACCGCCTTCCGCGCTATCAATCGACCAGCGCGCCGGGTATGATGCTTTTTCCCAGGCGTCACTCTCGATTGGCGGCATGGCCAAGATCATCGTCACAGGCAACGATCAGCAGCGACGCGAGTTCGAGCTCGGGGCGGTCAACACGATCGGGCGCCATCCCGACAACACGCTCCAGATCCTCGACCGCATCGTCTCCAAGGAGCACGCGCAGGTCGTGCGCCAGCCTGACGGCCGCTATCTTTTCCGGGATCTCGGCAGCCTGAACGGATCGTTCCTGCGCGGCGAGCGCGTCAACGAGCACATCCTGCAAGAGAACGACGAGATCATGCTCGGCTCGACCTGCCTGACGTTCCAGGAACGGTCGGCGCAGGACTCGATGCTGCAGAAGGTCACCATCGCGCCGTCGGCCGGGGACGCGCTGATCCGCCAGAAGATCCAGGCGCCGCCCCCCTCGCGCGAGTTCCTGCCCGAGCGCGAGATCGCCGACGTCGAGGACCTGCGCCGCGACTACGAGAAGCTGCGCCTGGCTCACGAGCTCGGCCGTTCCATCGGCCTCGAGGTGAACCTCGAGCTGCTGCTCGAGCAGATCATCATGAAGGCGTTCGAGCTGATCCCCGCCGACCGCGGCGTGATCCTGCTGATGGAGGACGGCGTCCCGTCCCCGAAGATCGCCAAGACGCGCGACGGGAAGAACGAGCACATCATCCTGTCGAAGTCGATCCTGAACGAGGTCGTCACCAACAAGGCCTCGGTGCTGTCGTCGGACGCGACCATGGACAGCCGCTTCTCCGCCGCCCACTCGGTCATCATGCAGGGCATCCGGTCGACGATGACGGTGCCGCTCATCCACCACGACGAGCTGCTCGGCATCATGCACCTCGACTCGATGATCGCGACCAACGCGTTCACCGAGAAGGACCTGCAGATCTTCGGCGGCATCGCCGGCCAGGCGGCGGTCGCCATCCACAACTCGCAGCTGGCCCGCAAGATCGAGCACGAGGCCAAGACGCGCGCCCAGTTCCAGCGCTTGCTGTCGCCCAACCTGGTCGACCAGGTCGTGCAGGGCAAGCTGCAGCTGGAAAAGGGCGGCGCGCTGTCCGAGGTGACCCTGCTGTTCTCCGATATCCGCGGCTTCACCTCGATGAGCGAGTCGCGCGCGCCGGAAGAGATCGTCCGCATGCTCAACGAGTACTTCGAGCTGATGGTGGACGTGATCTTCAAATACGAGGGCACGCTGGACAAGTTCGTGGGCGACGAGGTGATCGCGCTGTTCGGCGCGCCCGTGCCGATGCGCAACGCCGAGGTGAAGGCGGTGCAGTGCGCGCTGGACATGATGCGGGTGCTGTCCGAGTGGAACCGCACGCGCGCCGCCGAGGGACAGAACGAGGTCAACGTCGGCATCGGCATCAACACCGGCATGGTGGTCACGGGCGCGATCGGCAGCTCGCGCGCGCTCCAGTACACGGCGATCGGCGACGCCGTCAACGTGGCGTCGCGCCTGTGCAGCGCCGCGCAGCCCGGGCAAGTGATCCTGTCCGAGGCGACGTTCCGCAAGGTGCAGGGCGACGTCGCCGCAGTGCCGCTGCCGCCGATCCGCGTGAAGGGCAAGACTGATGAGCTGCGCGTCTATAACGCCGTCGGGCTGCGCAACCGGACGTTCCCGGCGGAGAACACCCGGCCCGGGTAACCGGCGGCGCACGTAGGACGATGGGGCTGGTCGCCGCGGTCGCGAAGGTCGTCGCTCTGGTGATAGCCGCAGCGGCGGCGCTCGCGGCGGCGCTGATCGTCCTGCCCGCGCCGTCGCACAAGCTGGCGCTGGTCGCCATCGCCGCCTCCGAGAAGAGCGTGTTCATCGCGGCG
>DATBHU010000761.1:0-7768 GCA_036557265.1 Polyangia bacterium | reverse complement strand
GGCGATCCAGCGCGGCGCCTACGACTACGTCTCGAAGCCCTTCAACGTCGAGGAGCTGAAGCTCACCGTCGGACGCGCCCTCGAGCGCAAGCGGCTGGTGGCGGAGCAGAAGACCGTCCAGAGCGAGCCCAAGACCCACCTCCAGGACATCGTGGGCAAGAGCCCGGTGATGCTGGAGGTGTACAAGCTCGTGGCGCGCGTGGCCGGCTCCACGGCGACGTTGCTGGTGCAGGGCGAGTCGGGCACGGGGAAGGAGCTCGTGGCGCGCGCCATCCACACGCACTCGCCGCGGGCGGCGGCGCCGTTCGTGCCCGTCAACTGCACGGCGCTGACCGAATCGCTGCTGGAGTCGGAGCTCTTCGGCCACGCGCGCGGCGCGTTCACGGGCGCCGTGGCCGCCAAGCGCGGCCTGTTCGAGACGGCCAACGGCGGCACCATGTTCCTCGACGAGATCGGCGACATGGGGCCGAAGATGCAGGCGCAGCTGCTGCGCACGCTGCAGGACGGAGAGGTCAAGCCGGTCGGGGGCAGCGAGCCGATCCGCGTCGACGTGCGGCTGGTCTGCGCGACCAACAAGGATCTCGACGAGGAGGTGAAGGCCGGGCGCTTCCGCGAGGACCTCTACTTCCGCATCAACGTCGTCACCGTGCACCTGCCGCCGCTGCGCGAGCGGCGCGAGGACGTCCCGATCCTGGTGGCGCACTTCCTGGCCAAGCTGGCGCGGCGCGAGCGGCGCGCCGCCGCCGCGCTGTCGCCCGAGGCGCTCAAGCTGCTCAGCAGCTACGGCTGGCCGGGCAACGTGCGCGAGCTGGAGAACGCGATCGAGCGCGCGGTGGCGGTCGCCAAGGGCGGCGTGGTGCTGCCCTCGGATCTGCCGCCCGAGGTGGGCGGCGGGGCGGGCACGGCGGCGGCGAACGCGGCGGGCGGCGGCGGCGCGCCCGACGCCGGCATCATCGCCGACCGCCCCAGCCTGGCGGAGCTGGAACGGCGCTACATCCAGCTGGTGTTGCAGGAGAGCGGCGGCAACAAGAAGCGCGCCGCCGAGAAGCTGGGGATCGACCGGCGCACGCTGTATCGCGCGCTCGAACGCGAGGGCGACGACGGCGGCGGCGACGGGGACGACGAGTAGCGGCGGGCGGCGGGCCCGCGAACGCCCCTCACCCCGGCCCTCTCCCAACGGGAGAGGGGGAAAGATCCTTCTGCGCCTCTCCCCTTGGGAGAGGCCGCCGTCCCGGAGGGCGCGGGTGAGGGGGAACGAAGGTAGACTCCGGCCCGCATGGAGCTGCGGCTCGCGAAGGTGACGAAGCGTTACAACGGCGCCACCGCCGTCGACGGCATCGACCTGACGTTCGCGTCGGGCAAGACCACGGCGCTGCTCGGTCCGTCGGGCTGCGGCAAGTCGACGGTGCTGCGCCTACTGCTGGCGCTGGTGGCGCCCGACGGCGGCGAGATCGCCGTCGACGGCCGGCCGCTGCCGTCCTACGACATCGAGGCGCTGCGACGGCGCATCGGCTACGTCATCCAGGACGGCGGGCTGTTCCCGCACCTGACCGCCGCCGAGAACGTCACGCTGATGGCCCGTCACCTGCGCTGGGATCCGGCGCGCGCCGCCCGCCGGCTCGAGGAGCTGGCGACGCTGACGCGCTTCCCCACCGACGCCCTCGCCCGCTATCCCAACGAGCTGTCGGGCGGCCAGGCCCAGCGCGTCGCGATCATGCGCGCGCTGCTGCTCGATCCCGAGATGCTGCTGCTCGACGAGCCGCTGTCGGCGCTCGATCCGCTGGTCCGCAGCGAGCTGCGCGACGACCTGCGCGGCATCTTCCGCTCGCTCGCCAAGACCGTCGTCATCGTCACCCACGACGTCGGCGAGGCCGCGCACCTCGCGGACGTCGTCGTGCTGATGCGGGCCGGGCGCGTCGTGCAGCAGGGGCCGTACGCGACGCTCGCCTCCGCGCCGGCGGACGCGTTCGTCACCGCCTTCCTCGCGACGGGCAACGGCTCGCCGTCCAGATTGACGCCCGAGACGCGCGGATGACCGCCCCGGCGCGGGCCGGGGTGCTGTTGCTGCTCGCGGCCGCCGCATGCGGCGGCGCCCCCGGCGGGGGCCGGGTGGTGGTCGGCTCGAAGACGTTCACGGAATCGGTGATCCTGGGCGAGATGGTGGCGGCGCTCGCGCGCGGCGTGGACGCCGACGTCGAGCACAAGCGCCAGCTCGGCGGCACCGAGGTCCTGTTCCGGGCCCTCGCGACCGGCGCCATCGACGTCTACCCCGAATACACGGGGACGCTGACGAAGGAGATCCTGCGCAAGGAGCTGGCCGCGCGGCCCGCCGGGCCGGACGCCCTGCCTGCCGCGCTGGCCGCCGTCCTGGCCGATCGCGGGCTGCGCATGACGAAGCCGCTCGGCTTCGACAACAGCTACGGTCTGGCCATGACCGAGGCGCGCGCCGCCGCGCTGGGCATCCGCCGCATCTCGGACCTCGCCGCGCATCCCGAGCTGCGCCTGGTGTTCTCCAACGAGGTGATGAACCGCAGCGACGGCTGGCCCGGCCTGCGCGCGCACTATCATCTGCCCCAGGCCGCGCGCGGCATGGACCACGATCTCGCGTACCGCGCGCTCACCAGCGGGGCGGCCGACGTGATGGACGTCTACACGACGGACGCCGAGATCCGCGCCTACACGCTGCGGGTGCTCGAGGACGACCGGCAGTTCTTCACCCGCTACGACGCCGTGTTGCTGTACCGGGCGGACCTGGCCATGCATGCGCCCGCGGTGATCGCCGCCCTGGAGCGGCTGGAAGGCCGCATCGACAACGAGACGATGATCGGCCTCAACGCGCGCGCCAAGCTGGATCGCGTCCCCGAGAGCGAGATCGCGGCCGCGTTCCTGACCACCCACCTGGGCGCCGGCGTCGCGGCCCCGCGCGAGCACGTCCTCGCGTCGATCGCCGCGCGCGCCGGCGAGCACACGGCGCTGGTGATGCTGTCGCTGCTGGCCGCCATCGTGGTCGCCGTGCCCCTCGGCATCGTCGCCGCGCGCCGGCCGCGCCTGGGGCGCGCCGTGGTCGGCGCCGCCGGCCTCCTGCAGACGATCCCGTCGCTCGCCCTGCTCGTCCTGCTGATCCCGCTGCTCGGCATCGGCTCGCCCCCCGCGATCGCGGCGCTCTTTCTCTACGGCCTCCTGCCCATCGTCCGCAACACCCACGCGGGGTTGGTCGGCATCCCGGGGTCCTTGCGGGACTCGGCCCGCGCGCTCGGACTGCCGCCGCGCGCGCGCCTCCGTCTCGTCGAGCTGCCGCTCGCGCTGCCGCTGGTCGTCGCCGGCATCAAGACCTCGGCGGTGATCGCCGTCGGCACCGCCACCATCGGCGCGCTGGTCGGCGCCGGCGGCTTCGGCCAGCCCATCCTGACCGGTATCCGCCTGAACGACTTCGGTCTGATCCTGCAGGGCGCGGTGCCGGCCGCGCTGATGGCGATCGGCCTGGAAGCGGCGCTCGGCGCCGTCGAACGCCGGGTGGTGCCGCGCGGTCTGCGCCCGCCCGGCTGACCGTCACCAATCGATGCGGCGCCCGTCGCGGAAGAAGCCGCCGGTCGGCTCGTTCTCCAGCGCGGCGGCCCAGACGATCGACGCTGCGCCCTTCTCGACGCTGCGGCTGGCGCCGGCCCCGCCCATGTCGGTGCGCACCCAGCCGGGGCAGACGGCGTTGATGATGATGCCCCGGGCGGCGAGCTCCGCCGCCCAGACGCGCACCAGCGCGTTGAGCGCGAGCTTCGAGACCCGATAGGCGGACGACGGCCAGCCGCGCTCGCGGTGGCGGCCGGCGGCGACGTCGGCGACGAACTCGCGCGCCAGCGCGGCGACCGCGTTGCGCGTCAGCGCCGGCGCGGTGAAGCGCGCGCGCAGCCCGGCGTCGAGGCCGGACAGCTCGCCCACGCCGCTCGACACCATGACGATGGTCCCACCCGCCGGGATCAGCGGCAGCAGCGCCTCGGTGACGCGCAGCGGGCCGAAGAAGTTGACCTCGATCGTCCGCCGGGCGACCTCGGCGTTGAAGCCGTCCATCGCGATGCCGGCGTTGTTCACCAGCACGTCGATCTTCGCGCGGGCCTCGCGCAGCTGGTCGGCCGCGGCGGCCACGCCGTCCGCGTCCGCGACGTCGAACGGAAGCGGCAGCGTGAAGACGGCTCCGGGGGCGCGCGCGTTCCCCCCCAGCGCGCTCGCCGCGGCGTCCGCGTCGGCGGCGCGGCGGCTGGTGACGATGACGCGAAAGCCGCGGTCGGCAAGCTGGCGCGCCGTCTCGCGACCGAGGCCCCTGTTGGCGCCCGTCACCAGCGCCGTACGGACGGTTGTGGACATCGCCGGAGCATGTCACGCAATCGCCCCTGGCGGCCGCCCCGTCAGGCATTACCTTCCTGCGGCCCAGAGCCCCTACGCGCGGGGGAGCCGGGGGAAAGGGTCTCTGCTCATGGTCAAAGTTGGATTGTTCGCCCGCCTGCAGGCAAAGCCAGGGAAGGAAGCCGAGGTCGCCAAGCTGCTGGAGAGCGCGCTGGCGCTCGCGCGCGAAGAACGCGAGACCACCGTCTGGTACGCGCTGCGCTTCGGCCCCGCGACGTTCGGAATCTTCGACGCGTTCGAGGGCGAGAGCGGCCGCGAGGCGCATCTCAACGGGCGCATCGCCGCGGCGTTGATGGCCAAGGCGCCGGAGCTGCTCGCCGAAGCGCCGAAGATCGAGAAGGTCGATCTGCTCGCCGCCAAGACCTGAACCACAGCCTTCGCCTCGACGGCCGCCCGGAGCATCCCCTTGAGGGAATGCCTTACGTGGCCAACTTCAGTTCATGGCGAGCAACGACAATGAAGAGAATCGACCCACGGGCAGGCACGACTTCGACGACGACACGGACGAAGCGATCGTTCTGCCCAAGCCGACGCCCGAGATCACGAGCGACGACGAGAAGATGGCGGACAGCGCCTTCGACGATCTGCAGATCGTCGTCGACGAGGACGAAGTGAAGGCGGAATCGGACGGTCAGCCCTCCGGCCGCAAATACTGACGGCCCGGCGGACCATCACGGGCGCAGCGGCGCGCAGGCCGGGTCGCTCTGCAGCTGCTAGCCGGGCGCCGGGAGATGACAGCACGCCTCGATGTTATGCCCATCGGGGTCCAGCACGAAGGCGCCGTAGTAGTCCTTGTGATAGTGCGGCCGGGGGCCGGGCGGGCCGTTGTCGCGACCGCCCGCGGCGAGCGCCGCCGCGTGGAACGCGTCCACGGTGGCGCGGTCGTCGGCGCGGAAGGCGATGTGGACGTGCGGCTGCTGCGGCGTCCCCTGGTGCACCCAGAAGTCCGGCTTGGGCGGCACGCCCATCCCCAGCACCATCACCCCGCCCGTGAACTCGACCGGCACCTCCATCAGCACCTCGTAGCCGAGCGGCGCGAGCGCCCGTTCGTAGAAGCGCCGCGCCCGGACGGGATCGCTGACGCCGACACCGGTGTGATCGATCATGCTGCCTCCCGATCTCTGCCTAACATGGCCGAGCCGCCGCCGCGGTTCCGCTTGCGCAAAAAAGATCGCCAGGCGTGTCGATTTCGCGCCCCCTCGTTCGTCGTCTGGTTAAGAGGACAGGAAATCAACCTGAACCGAGGAGAGACCGCCATGCGTTACATCAGCATCTTCACGCACGAAAAGAAGAACAACGTCCCGCCGACCGAGGCCGAGATGGCGGCCATGGGCAAGCTGATCGAGGAAGGGATGAAGAGCGGCTGGCTGATCGCCACCGAGGGCGTGTCGTTCGGCCAGGAGGGCGTGCGCGTCCACAAGCCCGAGGGCGGCGACTGCATCGTCACCGACGGCCCGTTCACGGAGGCCAAGGAGGTGATCGGCGGCTACGCGCTGATGCGCGCCGGCTCGAAGGCCGAGGTCGTCGAGCTGTGCCGCCGCTTCCTGAAGGTGGTCGGCCAGGGCACCTGCCAGGTGCACGAGCTGTTCGAGGCGCCGCCCCACGCGACGGGCCGCTGACCCGCGGCCGCCAGGCGCCGGGGCCCCGGCCGCGTCAGTCGGTGAACGGGCAGCAGAAGTCGCCGGACGCGTTCGCCGCGCAGGTGGCGGTGGCCGTCGCGCCCGGCGCGCAGTTGTAATCGTGCGGGTTCGCCGACGCGCAGTCGCAGCGCGCGTCGCGGCTGAAGAAGCGGCTGCAGAGCGCGCTGGTGCAGCACCAGCGCAGCATCGTGTCCGCGCCCGACGTCGGGTGCGTGCAGGTCGCCTCGGGCGGGATCCCGAGCCCGAACGCGTCCGGGCAGTTGTACTCGAAGGTGCCCGCCCCACAGCCGGCCGTGTCCGCGCCGACGTACGGGCATTCGTCGATGTTGTTGATCTTCGCCGGCAGGTCCGTGGGCGCGCTGGTGTCCGGGCAGCTTCCCGTCTGACCGCCCGCGCCGCCGCCGCTGGTCCCGCCCCCGCTCGCGGCCCCGCCGCCCCCCGCCGTGCCGCCCCCCTGCCCCGACGCGGGCGGCGCCGAGCTGGACCCGCACCCCATCCCGGCCAGCCCGACAGCGACCACGAACGCGACCCACGACCGACCCATGGCGGGAGCGTACCAGGGTTCCGCGCCGCCCCCGTCACTTCCCGTCGCGGACACCTTGATTTTCGCCGCCCGGTTTCTTAGTCTCACGCCCCTGCCGCGGTCGTGGCGGAACTGGTAGACGCGCCAGATTCAGGTTCTGGTGATCTTACGATTGTGGGAGTTCGACTCTCCCCGACCGCACTCAAGAAGTTCGCAAGGTTGTAGCTCGTTCGGATTCAGGTGAGGTGGGCTGGTCGATCCGATCCCCCACCTGATCCCCCACTTGGCTGGCCGGAGCCAGTAGGAGGAGGATCTTCGAGGCCGCCGCCAGCTTCTCCCGAGCGTCCACGTGCGAGTAGTGGTCGGTCATCGCCGCGGTGACGTGGCCGGTGATCGACCGCGTTACGATCTCGCCCGCCACCTGCCGGGCCAGGTTGTTGAACGTCCGGCGCAGGCCGTGCACGCTCACCCGCTTCGTGATGCCGCAGCCCTTCAGCGCCCGCCGGAGCGGGAACCGCAGAGCGTTCGGCCGCAGAAGCCTACCGCCGGGCCCCGGAAACACCCACCCTTCTCCCAGCCCCGCTGCCTGGCTGGCCAGAAGACGCGCCCGATGCTTCTGGAGCGTGTCCGCCAGGTCGCCCACCAGCGGCACTGTGCGGCTGGTCCCCGTTTTCGTCGTCGACACCACCCCGTGCCACTGCGCGCGGCGGACCCGAATGATCCCGGCGTCCGCGTCCAGATCGGCCCACTTCAGCGCGGTCGCCTCGCCGTAGCGCAAGCCCGTGAGGGCGAGCGTCGCGGCGAGCGGGTGATGGTGCGGCTCATTCGCAGCGAGCCAGGTCAGAACGCGACCCAGCTCGGCCCCCGCGAGGAGGTTCGGCTCCTCGTCGGTGGGCCTGCGAACCGGAAGACGGCGAACCCGACGTGACGGGTTCTTCGGCAGATCGAACTCCTCCACCGCGTCTTCCAGGACCATCCGCAACATCACCAGCGCCCCGTTCACCGTCGCCCCCGACTTCGTGCGCGCCAGCCGCACCTGCCACCCCCGAACATCCGACTCCGTGATTCGATCGACGAAGAAATCGCCGAGGTACGGCAGCACGTAGGTGTCGAGCACCTCCGCGTACCGGCTACTCGACGACGCCTTCAACCCGACGATGCGCGACGCCAACCACGAGGTCGCGTAATCGCCGAGCCGGGGCACCTGGAC
>DATBHU010000760.1:0-3866 GCA_036557265.1 Polyangia bacterium | reverse complement strand
GGCGGCACGACCACCGATCCGGGCGTGGCGCGCTACCCCGCCGCGATGATGGCGAACGACGGCCCGAAGACGCCCGACGTCATGCTGACCAGCGCCGTGTTCAGCAGCGCCGCCCCCGGCGCCAAGGTCGTGACGTTCGATCACGACGGCAACCTGTGGGTCTCCCTCGTCGGGGCGGGCAAGGTCGTCAAGTTCGCCGCCTCCCAGCTGATCGCCGGCGGCAGCGCCGACCCGGTCGTCGAGGAGTCCGGGATCAACGGGCCTCAGGGCGTCGCGTTCGACGCCGCCGGCAACATGTGGGTCGCCTCCAGCGGCGACGACAAGGTGCTGCGCATCGACGCCGCTCACCTGACGACCACCGGCTCGGGCGCCGATCTGGCGATCAGCGCTCAGACCGGAGGCCTCGTCAACACGCCGCTCGGTTACCCGCTCGGCCTCGCCTTCGACGCCGACGGCAACCTGTGGGTCAACTACGACCACACCATTGCCGAGCTTCCCGCGAGCGTCCTCGGCGGCACCGGCACTCTGACGGTCACGCCGCCGGTTCAGCTGGTCACCGACCCCGCGGCGCTGCCCGAGGGGATCGCCTTCGACGAGGGCGGCGGCATCTGGTTCGCGTACACCGCCGGCCGCTTCGCCCGCTTCGCGCGCACCCAGCTCATCGGTCAGGGTTCCGCCACGCCGGCCACCATCATCACCAGCAGCGACATCGGCGGCGGCACCGCCGGCTGGTTCGCGTTCTATCCGGCTCCTGCGTTCACGCCGCTGGCGCACGCGTTAAACTGATTCGATGAGCGCGCCGCACCGGCTTCGTATCGCGGTGCTGCTCGACCACCTGAACGCCTTCAGCGGTGGGTACGAAGCGCAGCTCCGCGACGCGATTCATGCCAAATGCAGCGAGGCGGGCCATCACCTGCTGATGGTCTACGGCGGGCCGGTGGAGGCGCCCCAGCCGCTGGACGCCGCCGACAACGCCATCTACGAGCTGCTTCGCCCCGACTCCGCGGACGGCATCATCGTCGTCTCGTCGCTGCTGTCGACCTACTGCGGCGCGGACGGCGTCTCCCGGCTCGTCGAGCAGTTCGGGCACCCGACCATGTGCAGCATCGGCATCGAGCTGCCCGGCGTACCGAGCCTGGTCCTCGACAATCGGCCCGGCATGGAGGCGGTGGTCGAGCACCTCGTCCGCGACCACGGCCGCCGCCGGCTCGCGTTCCTGGCCGGCACGCCCCACAACCCGGAGGCGGGCATCCGCTTCGGCGCCTATCAGGCGGTCCTGGATCGTTACGGCATCCCGTGCGAGCCCGCCCTGATCGCCCCCGGCTACTTCCGCACCAATTCGGCCAAGGTGGCGATGGAGGAGATCCTGGGACGCGGCGTGAAGATCGACGGCGTCGTGGCCGCGAACGACGAGATGGCGACCGGCGCCGTCGACGTGCTTCGCAAGCACGGCCTGCGCGTGCCCCAGGACGTCCCGGTGACCGGCTTCGACGATCTGATGCTGGCGCGCCTGGGCAACCCGCCCATGACGACCGTCGCGCAGCCGTTCGAGCAGGTGGCGGACTGGGCGGTGCGCGCGATCGAGGAGCAGATGGCCGGCCGCGTGGTGCCGCCCTGCACGCAGGTCGCGGCGCGCTTCGTCCGCCGGCAATCGTGCGGGTGCGGCTACGAGGCGTACCGTCGCGATTCGGTGTCGATGCCGGTCGTCGAGACCACCCCGGCGTCGATGCTCGATCGCCTGGGGACGCTTTGCCCCGTGCTGGCGGGGCTGCTCGGGACCGGCTTCACGAGCGGGGCGGCGGCGGCGACGCGCCTGCTCGACGGGCTGCGCGCCGAGATGGAAGGTCAGCGCGAGGCGTTCCACGAGGCGATCGTCGGCCTGCTCGACAACGCCGGCACGGACAGCGAGCGCCAGCGGATGCTCCACAGCGCGATCTGCTATCTGCGCGACGAGCTGCGGGGGTGGTCGAACCTGGACGTCGAGCGCGTGCTGTTCGACGGGCTGAACCTGGTCGCGCTCTCCAACACCACCAGCCAGATGCAGCACCGGCTGCTGCTCGACGAGAACTACCTGCGCCTGCTCGGCGTGGGCGAGCAGGCGTCGGTCGCCTTCGACCTGGCGTCGCTGCGCGACGCGCTGGTGAAGGGGTTGCCCAGCGCCGGCGTCCGCACCGCGTACCTCGCCTGCGTGGCCGGCGGGACGGGGAACCTGCTGCGCTCGACGATGAGCCTGCGCGACGGCGGGCTGACGGCGAGCGAGAACGTGGAGTACCCGGCCAGCCAGCTGCTGCCGCCGGGCGCGCTGACCGACGAGAAGCGCGAGAGCTTCCTGGTGCTGCCGCTGGCGTTCGAGAACCAGCTGCTCGGGATCATCGCGTTCAACTACTCCGACGGCATCAACGCCTACGCGGCCTTCCGCAACGAGATCGCCGCCGCGCTGAAGAGCATCCGCCTGCGCGAGGAGCTGGTGCAGACCAGCATGCTGCACGAGCGCAGCGTGCAGGAGCGGCTGGCCGCGACGAAGCGCATGGAGTCGCTGAGCGTGCTGGCGGGCGGCGTCGCGCACGATCTCAACAACGCGCTCGGCCCGCTGGTCGCGCTGCCGGACGTGATCCTCTCCCAGCTGGTGGAGCTGCAGGGGGGCGGCGGCGATTCCGTGCGCGACCTGCGCGCCGACGTCGAGGCGATCAAGGTCGCCTCGCTGCGCGCGGCCCAGACCATCAAGGACCTGCTGACGCTGGGCCGCCAGGGGCGGATGGCCAAGGAGAACGTCGATCTCAACCGCGTGATCAAATCGTCCTGGGCCAACAGCTCGCTCCGCTTCGTCGAGGAGGGGACCTCGCGCGTCAACCTGATCGCCGATCTCAGCCAGGCGCCGCTGGTGGTGCGGGGATCCGAGTCGCAGCTGGCGCGCGCGGTCGACAACCTGATTCGCAACGCCGTCGAGGCGATCGGGGGCAACGGCGAGGTGGTCGTCAAGAGCGCCAAGGTCGACGTTCACGAGCCGCGGGCGGGCTACGAGACGCTCCCGGCCGGCCGCTACGCGACGCTGTCGGTGTCCGACGACGGCTGCGGCATCGAGCCGCACGAGCTCGGCCAGGTGTTCGAGCCGTTCTTCAGCAAGAAGCGCGCGAAGGAGACGTCGGGCTCGGGGCTGGGGCTCTCCATCGTTCACGGCGTCGTGAAGGAGCACGACGGTTTCATCGACGTCTCCAGCACGCCCGAGGTCGGCACCACCATCTCGCTCTACATCCCGCTCGTCGACGGCCTGGAGCGCAAGGAGCGCGAGCCCGTCACGCCGCACGGGAGCGCCCGCATCCTGATCGTCGACGACGATCCGATCCAGCTGCGCACCGGACGGCGCGTGCTGGTGCGCCTCGGCTACGAGGTCGAGGTGATCGACAGCGGGCTGCGCGCCTACGAGCTGTTGAGCCACACGCTCGCCTCGGGGCAGAGCCCCTTCGACCTGGTGATCATGGACATGCTGCTGGGCGAGGTGATGGACGGCCTCGAGATCATCGAGCGGATCTGGCGGCTGTTCCCCGACCAGAAGGTGATCGTCGTCAGCGGTCACGCGCCGAACGAGCGCGCCGAGCTGGCGGTGCGCAAGGGACTGACCTGGCTTGGGAAGCCCTACGGCATGGAGACGCTGGCGCAGACGGTGGAGCGGGCGCTGCGCGCGTCTGCGGACGACTGATGCCGTCTCCGCCTGGCCCCCGCTAGCTTCGTGCCCCGCCCTGGCTTCGCTTCGGATTGACGAGTCACGACCGCCCCCGAAACCCCGCACGCGCGCGCGTCGATCCTCGCGTCTCGACCGGGCCTCGCGTCCGCTTGCGAGCTTTTTCCGGCGCGAGGGCTGCATTTCA
>DATBHU010000759.1:0-4417 GCA_036557265.1 Polyangia bacterium | reverse complement strand
AAGAAGGATCCCAAGGAACAGGCGCTGCAGGGCCTCGAGGATCCGTACGAGCTGGTCATCAACGCCACCGACAAGTAGCGCCGCGTAGGTCCGGCGCGAATTTCTGCGCCGCCGCCGCGCGCCGCGGGCACTACTGGGCGTGGCGAGACGGCGGGGGATCTGCGTTCTCGTTTTCGCCGGCGCGGTGTCGCTCGCGCGCGTCGCGGCGGCGGCGACCACCGTCGCGGCCGGAACCTACGACGCCGCCACGTGGACAGCCGCCGGCAGTCCCTACCTGGTGCAGGGCGACGTCACCTTCACGCAGCTGACCATCGAGGCGGGCGCGACGGTGCGGGTCTCGAGCAGCCACCCCGGACGCACCAATCCGTTCTCGATCGCCGTCGGCGATCTGGTGATCACCGGGAGGCCGGAGGCCCTCGCGGTGATCGAAGCGGACAGCGACCTTGACGCCGCCTGGAACGGCTTCAGCGTGACGGCGTCCGCCGCGATCACCGGCGCGGTCGTGCGGGGCGCCGCCACGGGAATCGACGTCTCCAGCGCGGCCCGCGCGTCGATCGCCCGATCGGTCATCGAGCGCTGCACGATCGCGATGACCGGGTCGCAGGGGCCCGTCGACGTGGACGCCGTGCTGTTCGAGGACATCTCGCGGTGGGGCATCTCGGCCGGCGCGGGGGCCCTCCGCGTGACGAACTCGGTGTTTCGCGCTGCCGGTCAGGCCGTCATGGTGCAGTACGGGGGAACGGTCAGCGTCGTGAACTGCACGTTCGAGCAGAGTCTGACGGCGGTGGACTTCATCAACCAGCGCGCTCCGGCGTCCGTGACCGTGAAGAACAGCATCATCTCGAACAACGGCGTCGCCACCGCCTACAACAAGGTCCAGGGCGCGCAGCTGACCATCGTCAACACCGACGCCTGGCAGAACACCAGCAGTTTCGTCGGCGATCAGGTCGTGGGGGAAAATTCGCTGTCCGCCGATCCGCTGTACGTCGGGAGCGGCGATCTCCACCTCCAGGCCGGCAGCCCGTGCATCGACAAGGGCAGCGCCGACGGGGCGCCCGATCACGACTTCGACTTCCGGCCGCGACCTCGGGGCGCCGCCGTCGACCTCGGCGCCTACGAATTCGACGATGGCAGCGGGGGCAGCGGCGGGGCAGGCGGCGGCGGCGCGTCGGGCGGGGTGGGGGGCCGCGCGGGCGCGGCTGGCGGCGCAGGTGGAGCAGGCGACGCAGCGGGCGTGGGTGGCGCGACCGCCGGAACTGGCGGCGCGCTCAGCGGGACGGGCGGCAGCGCGAGCGGCGGCGGCGGGAGCGGCCGCGCGGGAACGAGCGGCGTCTCCGGCGCGCGCGCGACGGGCGGCGGGTGCGGTTGCGCGTTGGGGCGATCCCGCGACGGCGCCGTGCGCGGCGCCTGGCTGCTCGCCGCGCTGGCCTGGATGCTCCGCGGCCGCCAGCGCCGGCGCCGCTAGCGCTTCGCGAGCAGCCGCGCCGCTTCCTTGGCGTGGTAGGTGAGGATGATGTCGGCGCCGGCCCGGCGGATCGACAGCAGCGTCTCCATCATGACGCGGTCGTAGTCGATCCAGCCTTTCTCGGCGGCGGCCTTCAGCATCGCGTACTCGCCCGAGACGTTGTAGGCGGCGATCGGGACGTCGAACTCTGACCGCGCCTCCGCGATGACGTCCAGGTAGGCGAGCGCCGGCTTGACCATCACGATGTCGGCGCCCTCCTCGACGTCCAGCGCCAGCTCGCGCATCGCCTCGCGCACGTTGGCCGGATCCATCTGGTAGCCGGCGCGGTCGCCGAACGCCGGCGTCGAATCGACCGCGGTGCGGAACGGGCCGTAGTAGCCGGACGCGAACTTGGCCGAATACGCCAGCAGCCCGACCTGATCGAAGCTCTCCTCGTCGAGCGAGTCGCGCAGGAAGCCGACGAAGCCGTCCATCATGCCCGACGGCGCCACCAGGTCCGCGCCCGCGCGCGCGTACGACAGCGCGGCCCGTCCCAGGTTGTCCAGCGTCGCGTCGTTGTCGATCTGTCCCTCGACGACGACGCCGCAGTGGCCGTGCGTCGTGTACTCGCAGAAGCAGGCGTCGACGGCCACGACCAGCTCGGGGACCGCCTTCTTGATCGCGCGCAGCGCGCGCTGGACGACGCCTTCGTTGTGCCAGGCTTCGCTGCCGACCTCGTCTTTCTTCTCCGGCAAGCCGAACAAGATCACCGACGCGATGCCGAGCTTCGCGACCTCCTCCGCCTCGCGGACCACTTCGTCGGCGGAAAAATGAAACTGGCCGGGGAGCGACGACACCTCGCGCTTCACGCCCTTGCCGGGGCAGACGAACAGGGGGTAGATGAAGTTGTCGGGCGCGAGGGTCGTCTCGCGCACCATGCGCCGGAGGGCCGGCGTCCGGCGGAGGCGCCGCGGTCGGGTTTCGGGGAATGACATCGTTGGCTGAGCCTACTCCATGCTGACCTTGTTCGTGTCGCTCCCCGACCCAGATTCGAGACGGGGAGGGAGCGATGCGACGAACGCTCCGCAGGTTGGCCTGGGTGGCAATCCCGACCGTCGCGTTGGTGGCTGGGGTGGTCGGTTTGGCGGACTCCGTCGACGAGGCGCGCGCGGGGCCCGCAGACGCGGGCGCGAGCGCGGCCGCCCCGCCGCCGCGGATAGCGTCGAGCGCGACCATGGTGCGCCTGAGCAGGCTGCACCACGTCGCCCAGCGCCAGGTGGAGCTGGGCCGCTTGGCGGCGGTGGCGGCCAGTCGGCCCGAGACCCGCTCGTACGGGGCCAAGCTGGCCACGGACTTCCAGACGCTCGATCAGCGCATCAACGTGATGGCGCTGGATCTCGGCATCGATCCGGCGCGCCTCGGGCCGATGTACGCGGGTGAGAACACCGCGTCGCTGCGGCGCCAGTCCGAGGATCTCACCCGGCTGGCGTCGGAGAGCGGCGACGCGTTCGATCGCCGGTTCTGGGTGATCGTGGCGCAAGATCAGCTGGCGGCGTCGGACATGCTGCTGCCGGTCGCGGGCGCCGACCCGAGCCTCGAGCCGCTGGTGGCCGACGTCAGCGGCCAACTCGCGACGTCCAGCCGCCAGGCGCTCGCAGCGGCGCAACCGGTCGCCACGCCGCCGCGCGCGGGCGTGCCGCCGGCGGCCGTCGCGGCACCGCCGGTGCCCGCCGCGCCGGTCACGGCCCCCGGCCCCTAGGCGCCGCGGGCGGCCGCGAGCGCGGCGACCAGCGCCTCGGGCGTCGGTGACGCGGCGACGGAGACCGTCAGGCCCGCGCCGCGCGCCGCCTCCGCCGTCGTCGGGCCGATCACCGCGATCGGCGCGCGCGCCAGCGTCGCGGCGCCCCAGCGGGCCAGGAACGCGCGCAGCGCCGACGGGCTCGCGAAGGTCGCGGCGTCGAAGCCGGGCAGCGGCGGCAGCGCCGCGATGGGCACGGTCTCGGACACCGGCACGACGTCGACGCGCAGGCCGCTCGCCTCCAGTGCGCCGCGCAGGTGCTCGCGCCCGCCGACCGCCTGAGGAAACAGCACGCGGGTGCCGGCGGGCGAGGACGAGAGCGCGGCGACCAGCCCTTCCTGCCGCTGCTCGTCGTCGGCAGGAATGATCGCGGCCGCCAGCCCTTCGCTGGCGAGGGCGCGCGCGGTGGCCGGACCGACGGCCGCGATGTGCGCCGCCGCCAACTCCGACCAGCCGCCGTTCTCGCGGGCCCGGGCGCAGGCCAGCCGGACCGCCGACGGGCTGGTCAGCACGACCCAGCCGTAGTCCGCGACGCGCGCCATCGCCTGGTCGAACGCGTCCCAGGTGGGCGGCGGCGCGACGGTTATGGTCGGGTAGGGAACCGGCTCGGCCCCGGCCGCCCGCAGCGCCGCCAGCAAGGACGTGGCCTGCTCCGCCGGCCGCGTGACGAGCACGCGCCAGCCGGCGAGTGGCGCTTGCGGCGGGGCGTCCTGCGGCACGATTGCATGATAGCGTGACCGGCCATGCGCAGGATCGGTCACCGCTCGAGCGTCGCGTCGGCGCTGCTCGTCGTCGCGCTGGCGCTCGTCGCCGCCGCGCCCGCTTGCAAGACCACGAACACCGCCGCGCCGAGCGGGGCGACAGTCACCGTCGACACGGGCGCGCGCAAGGTGCCGTTCAAGGTCGAGCTGGCGATCACCTCCGCCGAGCACGAGCGCGGGCTGATGTTCCGCGAGCAGATGGCGCCGGACGCCGGCATGCTGTTCATCTCCGACTCGCCCCGCCGCCAGGTGTTCTGGATGAAGAACACGCTCATCCCGCTGGACATGATCTTCATCGGCGCCGACTGGCGCATCGCGGGCATCGTCGAGAACGCCGAGCCGAAGACGCTCACGTCGCGCGAGGTCCCCGCGCCCAGCCAGTACGTGCTGGAGATCGGCGGCGGGCTGTCCGCG